>NZ_JASOMS010000097.1:0-316 GCF_030216865.1 Pauljensenia sp. UMB6358
GTTATGGCAATCCCCACCAATATTGACACCATGCGCAAGCAGTAAAGGAGTGAACCGTGCGAGTACCTACGACTAGTGAGCTTAGGGAGCTTTCCTTTTTTGAGGTTAGCCGGCTTAGAGATGAGATCAGCGAGGAGTTTAACCGCCAGCAAATAATCGAATACCTACCCACTAACGTTGAGGCTTTACAGGCGGAGTATCAGAAAGCAGCCGGAGTGCCCCCGGCGGGCTCTAACTGGCAGGCCCCGACGGGGTTAAAAACCGCCTACGCGGTCGGGCAGGTAGTCACCCATAACGGGGTCAGGTGGAAGAGCCT
>NZ_JASOMS010000098.1:0-315 GCF_030216865.1 Pauljensenia sp. UMB6358
GCAGCAGCCGTGTGCCCGGAGGGGAAAGAGTTCCCCAACAAGTTTGTGATTCCCAAAGATGGCCGGTACAGCAGGTAGTGCTTCAGCCCTTGCACTGACAAGACCGTGCCCGCCACTACTATGACCGCGCGCAGTCCAAGAATGTAGCGGCGCCTGCATAGGGCGACCGCTGCTGCCAGGACCATGATGATGGCTATGGATGGGACCGACACGGTTCCCAATACTGCCTTGTCGTACCCGCCGAGGGTGTCCACCAGTTCGCTCATGGCTTCCATGGCAATGGCGTCTACCAGTTGTCCGATGCGAGTACCGACG
>NZ_JASOMS010000099.1:0-314 GCF_030216865.1 Pauljensenia sp. UMB6358
GTTCAGCCTGCCAGGGGCGGTTGGGTGTGTCTTTCCCGTCAATTGACGAGGGGGCAGCCGGGTCGCCTTGTTGGGCGTGGTGCGCGACGCATTGAGCCACTGGTGAGGCTGAATCGGTGTGGGCGGCATCGCGGACTGCGTCAACGAGCGCCATCAGGTCATCGGCCGATGGTGGTGCCGGGTCAAACGAGCTCTGCAAACGCACGATTTGCCATCCTTGAGGGGCAGTCAGATTATTCGCGTGGCGTTCACACAAGTCGTATGCGTGCGGCTCGCTCGCTGTTGACAGTGGACCGAGGACGGCCGTCGAATCG
>NZ_JASOMS010000100.1:0-314 GCF_030216865.1 Pauljensenia sp. UMB6358
ATCCATCAAGTCACTGATAATATCTACCGGAGCGAAGATTATAGTTTCATGCCTTCTAAGGTAGATGATAATCTTGTTCAAGTGGAAATCCGTCGCCAATCACCTAATAACCAAATTCATACCAACCTTGTTGCTATCTACCGTTATAATAACCAAACCGGTGAATTAACCAGCATGGACCTGGTGTCCGGTCAATGGCAAAAGGTCAACTAATTCCTTAAATCCTCATTTATCACGTAATTAACCAGGGCCAGGTGCTCTGGTTTTTTGCTCCTCAATTTATCTCATCAATGACTTGTTATCGAATATTTTGG
>NZ_JASOMS010000101.1:0-314 GCF_030216865.1 Pauljensenia sp. UMB6358
TCCTCTTGATCTCCACCATGTAAAAATTTGTCAAATTTTACATGATTGAAGTACAAGAAGCCGATGCCTTTTGGACCATGAAATTTATGAGCCGATGCACTCATAAAGTCAATTCCTAGCTCGTCAGGATAGACAGGTAATTTGCCTATAACTTGCACAGCATCCACATGATAAGCAGCGGGATGATGTTTCACAACGTCAGCAATGTCTTTGACTGGAAGCATATCGCCTGTTTCATTATTGGCATACATGGTTGAGACAAGTATTGTATCTTCTCGAAGGGCTTCTTTTATCTGTTGAGCCGTAATCTCTCC
>NZ_JASOMS010000102.1:0-313 GCF_030216865.1 Pauljensenia sp. UMB6358
TTAATTGTTTTCTTTATTGTGGTTTATTTCCTCACTGTTGATCAATTGGGCGTGGTTGATAAGATTGGACGCTATCTTACGCCTGCTTTGATTGCAATGGTCATTGGAATTATTATTTTTGGGATGATTAACCCAGTCAGCCCCAATATGGCGGCCGCCCAAGTCAATAATAGCTTCGGTTGGGCTTTTACCGAAGGGTATCAAATGGGGGATTTAATAACTGGTTTACTCTTTTCTAGTGTCATGATTATGACAATTAGACATAAAAAATATAACCACCAAGCAGGGATGCGGATGACTATCTGGGCATCTG
>NZ_JASOMS010000103.1:0-313 GCF_030216865.1 Pauljensenia sp. UMB6358
GAGTAGTGGAAACGCGAGGAAGAGCAACGCGATGAACCACTTGGCGTTGGGATCGCTCAGCCTGCTGATCCACATGGAAATGAGCGGCAACAACCAAAATGCCGCTAGCAGGACACTCATCAGTGCCCACGACTGTTTTGAGGGCGCTTTCATATTCCAATTCTACATGTGAAAGGACACCGCATGAGTTTTCTGAATTGGCTGCGTGGCGACACCACTCGCAACGCCACCGATCATGCAATCGGTACGGGCTATAGCTTCTTTTTCGGAGCGACCTCGTCTGGTCGTCCGGTGACTGAGCGTTCAGCGATGC
>NZ_JASOMS010000104.1:0-311 GCF_030216865.1 Pauljensenia sp. UMB6358
TTTCTGGATTGTGACTAGCGTGCCAACAGGGGCATAAACAAGATCCTCCACCCCCGCAACCGGCATCCCTACGTGGACGGAATGCCCCTCATGCTGGCTTCGTACGCGATCGAGAAAATCATCCTCCATATCAATATGGAGTTCCTGCAAATAGTCGTAATACTCGCGGCACATCAGGGAGTCACCCTTCCTTGCCGTTACCAAAATTGGCCAAAAACCCAACCAGACAACCGGCAGTCATGACATAGCACCAAAACGCGAAATAAGGATCAGCAACCCAAAAAACATGAGTGAACCAAGCACACATGGCC
>NZ_JASOMS010000105.1:0-309 GCF_030216865.1 Pauljensenia sp. UMB6358
GGGTGCACTCATACAAGAAGAGCGAGTTTGTTGCTATGGCCTCGGTGCTTACTGTTTCTGAGTCTAAACCGCGCCTGCTACCAGAGGTTGAGTATTTTGCGCCTAAACCAAAACCTGGTGGTGGAGGGGGCGGACCCGCACCCAAGCCGGGGACGCGTGCAATAAAGAAGACTATTGGCCCAGCCTGGACTACCGGCGGGGTTGTTTCTGGCGATGGCAGGTACGTGGAGGTTGGTTTCAGAATCCCTGAAATCAAGGGGCACACTATTTCATCAATCGTAGTGACCGGCACGTGCACGTGGGACATGT
>NZ_JASOMS010000106.1:0-306 GCF_030216865.1 Pauljensenia sp. UMB6358
GTTAGCTATCGTCACTGCCCTACAAGCAGGCTTAAACGAAAATTAAGACTGAGAAAAGACTACGATAAATATGAGCCCTTGCCCCAAGGTAAGGGCTTTTTATCGCTATAGGGTTAGCTAAGCTAAAAAGGTGCGATTGGCTGACTTTTTGCTATAATGATTATCAGAAAAGAGGGAATATATGCGACGATTTAAGAAATTTTTAGGGGTCCTAGTGATCATCTTAGGATTACTAGCGGTTGCCTTTATTGGCGGTCATTATCTCGGTAAGCAGGATAGCCAAACTGAAATTACTTCGGAATTAGT
>NZ_JASOMS010000010.1:0-70372 GCF_030216865.1 Pauljensenia sp. UMB6358
GCCAAAGACTACTGACCCCGCCACACATGCTTCGGCGCTATTTCCCTCCGGGTGTTCTACGGAAGCGTATCCTCTTTGAAACGCTGACCGTAAAAGAGTAGGAATGAAGGGGCGCTCTAGAGCGGATCAGCCCACGAAAGGCTTTGCTGTGAGGATCTCGACCTCGATCTCCTTGCCATTTGGGGCCTCGTATGACACCTTGTCGCCCGTCTTGTGCCCGGTGACCGCGGCACCCAGAGGAGCCTTCGCAGAGAAGACCTGCACGCCCAAGTCTCCACCAGCGTCACGTGAACCGAGAAGGAACGTCATCTCGCGTCCGCCAACCAGAGCAGTCACAACCATGCCGGGTTCAACGATGCCGTCATCAGCGGGCGTTTCGCCAACCTCTGCTGAAGCGAGCATCTCCTGGAGAGTCTGGATGCGCGTTTCGTTCATCGACTGTTCGTTGCGTGCAGCGTGGTAGCCACCGTTCTCACGCAGGTCGCCCTCTTGGCGAGCCGCATCGATCAGCTTCGCAATTTCCGGGCGCTTGATTTCAATGCGCTCGGTGAGCTCTTTGTGCAGAAGGTCGTACTGAGCCTGAGTCAGCCACTGAGTGTCGGCCATAAGTGTCCTCCAAAAACGATAGCCGGAACGATGGTACCGGCGCTAAGACTCAGTCAGTCTAGCAATGTCAAAACATTCCTGCCCGAATGTGAAGTAGTCAGGTGAATTCCGGGCGCAAACGTAACGTGCAGATGAGCCGTCCGGCCTCGTCAACAAGGGAAGAGAAAATCAGAGAAGAACGGCCAAGTACACGCCCACGCAGTGGCATGCCCAGGCGGCAACGGTGAAAGCGTGGAAGATTTCGTGGAACCCGAACCACGTCGGGGAAGGATCCGGACGCTTTGTTGCGTAGACTATTGCGCCCAGTGTGTAAAGAATGCCCCCCGCGACGATCAGCCAGACCATAGCCGGGCCACCAGCGCTCCAGAGCTGAGGGAGGTATGCGACAGCAGTCCATCCCAAAACCACGTAGATTAACGTTGAGAGCCGCCGCGGGGCGGTCGGCCAGAAAAGGTTGATGAGGATCCCGATGACGGCCCCAATCCAGACAATCGACAGCAGAACCATTGCATCGTGCCTGGTGAGCAAGGCAACCGACAAGGGAGTGTATGTGCCAGCGATGAGAAGGAAAATATTCGAGTGATCAAGCCGTTTCCACACGAGCTCCCAGTTCGGCTTCCAGTAGAAGCGATGATAGAGAGCCGAGATGCCAAAAAGAAGAAGAGACGAGGCAAGGTAAACCGCGGATGCCCACTTCGTCGGAGTCGTTGGGGCAAGACAGATCAGCACAATTGATGCCGCTAGCGAGAGTGGGGCTGTAACAAGATGCAACCATCCTCGCAGGTGAGGCTTAATAGCGATCAACTGGTTTGGAACCCACGACTTCGGATGAAGCGATGCGACCTTCATGATGCCTCCCACAACGAATTCAAACGCGAATTAATTCAAACCGTGGCTGTCAGTCTCACGCTGATATCCACATAACCTACGTTACCGTAAGTTAGCGATTGTGTACGAGGGGCAATTCAGCAGATGAACATCTTCCAAGGCCTCCAAGGTGTTCGGTTCCAACAATCGTGGTCATCGCGCACCTCCACTGTGCATACGCGCGCAGGTAAGGTCACTTTCATTATGAAAAACGATTACCCTTAACGCAGATCAACGATCGCTAGCGGTTGCCCAATACGGTGTCGCTAACGGTTACGACACTGTCAACTGCTACCGGTAGTCTGAAATGGGAGGGACCATGGCGCGACTCGCTCTGGCCTATGACCTGTACGAGGAACGTCTGCGCAAGCAGCTTCCCCAGTCGGCCATCCCCAGACACATTGGTGTCATTCTTGACGGAAACCGTCGTTGGGCCAAATCCACCGGAAAACAAGCGTCGCAAGGCCATCGTGCCGGCGCCGAAAAGATCTCCGAATTCCTCGTCTGGGCAGAAGAACTCGGCGTCGAAGTCATCACCTTGTGGATGCTGTCGACCGACAATCTTTCTCGCACATCAGAGGAGCTGACCGAACTCCTTGGTATCATCGCCGACGCCGTTGACCACTTGGCTATGCAAGGAAAATGGCATCTCAACGTCGTTGGAGACTTGGGCCTACTCCCCGAAGACGTAGCAGCGCGGATCCGCGCATCGGTTGCATCGACCGCGACTATTCGGGGCATGAAAGTCAACGTTGCCGTCGGCTACGGAGGACGCCACGAAATCACCGAAGCTGTTCGTGCCATCATGCGTGAGGCGTCGGCCCAGGGGAAGAACCTTGACGAAGTCGCGGACTGTCTATCCGATGCGGATATCACTGCTCACCTGTACACGAAAGACCAACCGGACCCCGATTTGGTGATCCGCACGTCCGGCGAGCAACGACTGTCCGGGTTCATGATTTGGCAGTCAGTTCATTCGGAGTACTACTTCTGCGAGGCCTATTGGCCGGACTTTAGGCGCGTGGACTTCCTGCGTGCTCTGCGCTCCTATACTCAACGTGAACGCAGGCTGGGAAAATAGATCCGTCGGAGTGTGACACCGGTGGAGTGAAGCCACCTGTTGGATAAAGAATACGGGCGATACTTCATGAGGTATCGCCCGTATTTCACGTAGTGTGTCAGTCGATTTCGTACGACCACGGTGGGTTAGCGCCCGCGCGTGACACGGTCACGTCAGAGATGTGGGAAGCGCGGTCAAGAATTGTTTGGACCTGGCCAGCATCAATTGTCTCAAGAGTGGCGCGTCCTTCAGCACCGTACAGCTGAAGACCCCACATTGCATCCAAAATGCCACCCATGAACGAATCACCGGCACCAACGGTGTCGACGACCTTGACATCGCCGGGGGTAGCTTCGACGCGGACACCTGACTTCGAAACGGCTAGACCGCCCTTCTTGCCACGAGTGACGATAATCAACGAAGGCCCAAGGTCAAGCCAACGGGCAATCACATGATCGAGGTCTTCACCATTGGTAAGCCACTCAAGATCCTCGTCGGACACCTTGATGATGTCCGATACTCCGACGAATTTTTCGACCAGGGGCATGGCTTTTTCTGGCGAGCCCATAATGGCAGGACGAGCGTTCGGGTCGAAGGTGATCAGTGCGTGAGGACGCGCGGTTTTCAGGGCCTCGTACACGGTGTCGGCACCGGGCTGGACGGCCGCGGAAATCGAGCCTGCGTGCACGACCAGCGCCTGGTCAGAAACGGGGATCGGGCTGGTGGGGTTCCAGTCGAAGTCAAAGGTGTAGGTGGCCGCGCCCTTGTCATCAATGGATGCAAGAGCAGTGGTCGTGTGGTGAGCCCCGCGCGATTCGGGGGTGATGACCACGTGGGAAGCGGTGAAGTGTTCCTCGATGACCTTGCCACGCGGGTCGTTTGCAAACCACGTGGAGAGCACCGATGGGCGTCCCAGACGCCCGAGGGTCATAGCGACGTTCGCTGGCGAACCACCGGGGATTTCGCGTGCATCTTCAGGGTGAGAAATAGGCGTAACGATGTCAATGAGCGCTTCGCCGATGGCGAGAATATGAGGCTCGTGAGCAAGATCCATGGCACATCCTTTGTCGGGTGCGCAGACAGGCTGCGCGATCTGTACCGATTTTAGTCTGAGCAGGGTATCAACGTGCCCAATCGATGCTCGCGTGTGGCATCTGTGCGCAGGGTGTTGGTCTGTTGCCCGCCATGGTCGCCGTGTTCGACCCCAAAGCGGATATCAACTGGATCTCAAGCACATCCACAAAGACTCCCAAACGAATTCGATGACAAGCTCTACGCGAACCATCATTCGCGCCTGCCAGCTTACTGTGTGGGGGCCTCAGCCTTATCCAGACGAGACGCGGCAACATCAAGAATCTGCTTGCAGTGAGTGGCCAACGCTTCCCCGCGCTCCCACTGAGACAGAGTCGTTTCAAGCGGTGCTTGACCCGATTCGAGTTGCTTGACGATCTGCACGAGTTCGTCGCGTGCTTGCTCGTAGGACAGTGACTCGACGGGAGCCAGTTCGTTATCCATATGTACCTCCGGGGTATGACAGTCGATGTGAGAGTGAATGGTTGATGTGCAAAGAAAGGGGGACGAGGTCGCGCCCATTTATCCGTTCGCTTGGCCTGTCGGCGACGCGGGCGTAGTTCCCACAACCTGAGCGACCATTCGGCCCGATGCAAGGATGCCTTCGATCAAACTACCTTTTGGTGCGTCGGCAACATCCTTGATGATTGCTCCACTGGGAAGCTTCAGAATTGAATATCCGCGATCGAGTGTTCCCTGCGGGGAAAGAGCAGTGAGTGTTGCCTGCATCCGTCCCAGTGCGGTTGTTTCAGCTGAAAGGCGTCGCTCGACTGCATGTCGCAAACCGGTGAGCGTTTGAGCAAGCCCCGCGCGATGCGTATCGACGACCGCCCCCGGGCTGAGCAGAACCGGGCGAGAAGCGTATGAATCGATGAGCTGGCGCTCGCGGCCCAATCGAAGCATGATGGCTCCGCGCATTGTGTCGATTGCTGTTTGAATGTGCGCTTGCTCAGTTGTATAGTCCGGGACGATTCGCTTCGCGGCATCCGTCGGAGTCGACGCCCTGAAATCGGCGACAAAGTCCAGCAGGGGAGCGTCGGCCTCGTGTCCAATCGCCGACACGACCGGAGTGGAAGTTGATGCGACGGCGCGCAGTAGTCGCTCGTTAGAGAACGGCAGAAGGTCTTCGACGGAGCCGCCGCCGCGTGCGATGACGATGACATCAATATCAGGCCGTGCGTCCAATTCACTGAGAGCACTCATGACTTCGGGTACGCAGCGCTCGCCTTGAACGGCGACTTCCCTGATCTCGAAGTCGGCG
The DNA here is from genome assembly GCF_030216865.1 of Pauljensenia sp. UMB6358. Taxonomy (NCBI): domain Bacteria; kingdom Bacillati; phylum Actinomycetota; class Actinomycetes; order Actinomycetales; family Actinomycetaceae; genus Pauljensenia; species Pauljensenia sp. UMB6358. Next base: position 4,866 of record NZ_JASOMS010000010.1, read on the forward strand.
ACGGGCCAGCGGTCTGTGGCGTTGACGAGGACATCGTCTTTCGCCTTCGCGTTCGACCCGCAGATCAGGCCGATTCGACCGGGCAGGAAGGGGATGGGCTTCTTTCGCTCAAGGGCAAAGAGTCCTTCTTTTTGAAGCTGAGCGCGCAATTGCTCGATCTGAAGCAGAAGATTGCCCGAGCCCGCGATACGGATTTCTTGTGCGCGCAGATTCAGGGAACCCTTAGATGTCCAAAACTGAGGGGTAACACGCGTGACGATCCGTGCGCCCTCTGTGAAAGCGCCACCAAGTTCCTTCAGCATCCCCGGCCATGCGGTGACGGTCATCGAAGTGTCGGTCTCAACATCACGGAGGACGAAGAATGCGATTTTCGAGGTAGCACGTGGCTTATATTCAACGATCTGGCCTTCGACCCAGAGCGTAGACATGCGTTCGACGTAGATTTTGATGTTCTCCGTTAGCTTGCGGAGAGGCCAGGGGTTATCTGCGGTTGTGTCCGCGGCCCGAAGTGCCAGAGGTTGATTCGTCACGCATCCAAGAATGCCACAGGCCATGGGTGAATCGAATTGCAGAAATGTGGAGCTGTGCTCAAAGCCTCGTTCAGCGCGCACTCACGACACAGATGTCGGTAAATTGAGAGCATGAGTGACCTGACGGATGCTTTTCCCGCCATCGATTCGACCTACTCCGCTTCTTCGAAGGAATCGGGGAACGAGACCGGCCATATCTACTTGGCCGCCCCACGTGGGTACTGCGCCGGAGTGGACAGGGCTGTTGATGTCGTTGAAAAGGCCTTGGACCTTTACGGTGCGCCGGTTTACGTGCGTAAAGAGATCGTGCACAACAAATACGTCGTTGAGTCACTGACGAAGCGTGGTGCGGTTTTCGTCCAAGAGACTGACGAGGTCCCCGAAGGGGCACGCGTCGTCTTTAGCGCGCACGGTGTTTCGCCACAAGTACGTGATGGAGCTGAACGTCGTCGGCTTGCCACGATTGATGCGACGTGCCCGTTGGTGACCAAGGTTCACCGCGAGGCCATGCGTTTCGCGAAGGAAGACTACGACATCATTCTGGTCGGGCATCAGGGGCACGAAGAGGTCGAAGGTACTTTCGGTGAAGCCCCTTCGCATATTCAGGTCGTGGGAACACCCGACGAGGTCGCAAACGTTGAGGTTCGTGATCCTGACCGTGTCGTGTGGATTTCACAGACCACGCTGTCCGTTGACGAGACGCGCGAAACGGTTGACCGTCTGCGTCAGCGTTTCCCCAATCTGATTGACCCGCCGTCGGACGACATTTGCTACGCGACCCAAAACCGTCAGGTTGCCGTTAAGACGATTGCCCCGAAGGTTGATGTCATGGTGGTTGTCGGTTCGGCGAACTCCTCGAACTCGGTGCGCCTTGTCGAAGTCGCTCTTGAAGCCGGTGCCGGTGCAGCGTATCGCGTGGATAAGGCTGAAGAACTGCAGGAAGTCTGGTTTGAAGGCGCCAAGACGGTCGGACTGACCTCGGGTGCTTCCGTGCCTGAGATCCTGGTTCGCGATGTTATTGAGTGGTTGCAACCTCGTGGGTTCCCCACGGTTGACGTTGTTCGAACTGAAACGGAAACGATCACCTTCGCGTTGCCTCGTAATTTGCGAACGGAACTGAAAGCGAACGGCTTAGTCGACGCACGCCCGCACGCACCGCGCAAGGCTGGCCCTGATCACACCAGCTGATACTCCATACGATGGCACGCTGACCTAGAATGGTCAGCGTGTCTCTTACTATCGGAATCGCAGGACTGCCCAACGTCGGCAAGTCGACCCTGTTCAATGCTCTGACTCGCGCCACCGTTCTGGCGGCGAACTACCCGTTCGCAACCATTGAACCGAACGTTGGCGTTGTGCCTTTGCCGGATCCTCGCCTGAAGGTGCTGGCGGATATCTTCCATTCAGAGAAGATCATTCCCGCGACGGTTTCCTTCGTTGATATTGCAGGTATCGTCCGAGGTGCGTCTGAGGGTGAAGGCCTGGGCAACCAGTTCCTCGCGAATATTCGCGAGGCCGACGCGATCTGCCAGGTGACTCGCGCATTCTTAGACCCGGATGTCGTGCACGTTGACGGCAAGGTTGATCCTGCTTCCGACATTGAGACGATCCAGACCGAGCTGATTCTTGCCGATATCCAGACGCTGGAAAAGCAGATCCCGCGCCTCGAAAAAGAGGTACGAGGTAAGAAGACCGAAGCGGTCGTCCTTGAAACTGCCAAGGCAGCTCTTGAAATCCTCGAACGTGGCGAGCTCCTGTCGGGCCCTGCGGGCGCTGACTTGGATCCCGATGCGCTGAAATCGTTCCAGCTCATGACGACCAAGCCGTTTATTTTCGTGTTCAACATGGACGCGAAGGGGATGGAAGACGAGGCCCTGCAGGCATCGTTGCGCGAGCTGGTCGCTCCGGCTGATGCTATCTTCCTTGACGCTCAGTTCGAAGCCGAACTGGTTGAGCTTGATGAAGACGATGCGCGCGAGATGCTGGAAGAATCCGGACAGGGCGAAGCCGGCTTGGACAAGCTGGCGCGCGTTGGTTTTGAAACTCTTGGCTTGCAGACTTATCTGACGGCTGGCCCGAAGGAATCACGCGCGTGGACGATCCATCGCGGTGATACTGCTCCGCAGGCTGCTGGGGTTATTCACACTGACTTCCAGAAGGGCTTCATTAAAGCTGAGATCGTGTCCTATGACGACCTGATCAAATACGGTGGCATGCAGGAAGCCCGCGCGGCCGGCAAGGTCCGCATGGAAGGCAAGGATTACGTGATGGCTGACGGCGACGTGGTCGAGTTCCGAACGGGGCTTACGTCTAAGAAGTAGAATAGGGGTATGAGCAGTACCCCATCTACACCCGTCCGCGCAGCCGTCTATCTCCGTATCTCGCTCGACCGTGAAATGGACGGGCTTGCCATCGATCGCCAGCGGGAGGACTGTGAGAAACTCGCTCAGTTCCGAGGGTGGGAGGTTGTCGAGACCTACGTCGATCAGTCGATCTCGGCCTCTGATAAAACCAAGAAGCGCCCTGCCTACCTGCGGATGATCGCTGACTACGAGGCGGGGCTACTTAACGCGATCGTGTGCTACGACCTCGACCGGCTCACCCGCCAGCCTCGGGAACTCGAAGACTGGATCGACCGAGCCGAGTCCCGTGGCCTGCTCCTTGTCACGGCGAACGGTGACGCCGACCTTGGCACAGACGGCGGGCGCATGTATGCGCGCATCAAGGCTGCGGTCGCCCGCAACGAGATCGAACGCAAAGCAGCGCGACGGTCGCGTGCGCAGATCCAACGAGCTCGCCAGGGGAGACCTCCTAAAGGTGTCCGTCCAATGGGTTACACGACCTCAGGCGAACTCATCCCGCATGAGGCTGAGGCTGTTCGGGCTATCTACTCAGCCTTTCTGCGAGGTGACTCGCTCCACGGCATCGCACGTGCCCTGAGCGGTACTCAGGGCGGCGGCGAGGGGGCAGGGATTCCGCGCGTGCCCCTGCATAGTCGGACGATCGTTCTCGAGCGCAACGCACGTCGGCAGGCCGAGGGCAAAGAGCCTCGCCCCGTGCCCGCCGATAAGCCCTGGTCAGCCTCGACGGTGCTCGGGATCTTGCGGAACCCGCGTTACGCGGGCTACTCGGTCTACACCTCGAAGGACACTCGTCGGCAGGAGGCGGGGGAGTCGCGCCGCAAGGCCCTGCGAGACAACCTTGTCAAGGATGAGAACGGAGAACTCGTTCTCGGTCAGTGGGAGCCCATCGTCGAAGCAGATCAGTGGTGGACGGTCCAGAACCTCCTCGACGACCCTGCCCGCGTGACGAACCGCTCCGGCTCCACCGTTCGCAAGCACCTGGGGACAGGGCTTTACCGGTGCGGTGAGTGCGGGGAGCCGGTGCGAACCCGCGCCCGCTACTACTCGTGCAACGCCGGGCATCTCAACAGGACCAGAGACGCGATCGATAACTTCGTTCGGACTCTCGTCGTTGTCCGGCTCCAGAAGAAGGACCTCAAGCGGCGCAAGAAGCAGGCGGACCCCGAGGTCAAGGACGCATTCTCGGAGCGTATCGCTCAACAGCGCGCACGCATTGCTCGTGCTGAGCGAGATTACGACGCCGAGGTGATCGAGGGTGCTGACCTTGCCCGTATTCGCGCTGCTGCCCGTGATGAGATCGCACGACTTGAGGCCGAGCGCCTCGCCTCCGGTACCGGGACCGTGCTCGCACCCATCCTCGGGACGCCAGATCCGGCAGCGGCCTTCCTCGCGGCCCCTATCGCGTTACAGCGAACGATGATCGACACCCTCATGACTGTGACGCTCAAGCGGGCAAAGCAGGGCAAGAAGGGGTTTGATCCCGAGTCGGTTGAGATTACCTGGAAGTGACCTGGTTTCGGGGTGATGACGGTATGTGCTCCGGGGTGGAGTTGTGGAAACATCCAAGACCGCGCCCTGGCGGGCGCGATAAGGCGAAACTGTACAGCGCCCCTGCGGGCGCGAGGTCACCCTCACAGGAGGGTGAGCACGTGAAGGTGAGTGCCATGCGGGTGGTCGGCAGCATGTGAATAAGCCCGACATCACACGGTGCTGCACACATGCACACATTGTACACACATCATGTGTGCAGCACTTTTCGTTGAGATAGCAAGGTAAACTCGGGATTTACACACATGCACACATCTGAACGCATTACACCCTCTATAGGGCAATTATTTTTTCTCCCTATAGAAATGAGTAAGAAAGATGTGTGCAATGTGTGCATATAAGGACTTTTCGTTGATATAGCAGGCGAAAGTCCGCGCACACATAAGTGCACACATTGCACACAAATGTGTGCACTTGTCCTCACATCTTATCTCTCACCCTCACGTGCTCGATATAGAGCGATAGGTCTCGCCGATGTGGATGATTGTTGTCGTCGCGCCGAAGGAGCGCTGAGGGGCGTTGCTCGCGCAGTGAGCTCGCCACGTGGTTGATCGTCTAAGAACTCTCGTGCCGGGGAGCGCGGGTCGCAGTGCGACCCCGAGCTGCTTGTCGGAGGTGAGGTCGTTTGTGAGCGTCCTTACCCGAGCTGGACTGCCCGGCCTCACCTCCACCTACTCGGGAGGCTGAAATGACTACTCAAACTACTGTTCGTCCGTCGGTCTGGATCGGCTGCCTTGCCTGCTACAACACGGGTGTACTAAATGGACGGTGGTTCCCTGCAGAAGATGCCGAAGAAGTTACGCCTGATGACCTACACCAGAACCCCACAGATCACGAAGAGCTATGGGTCTTCGATCACGAGGGGTTCCCTGTCGGAACAGGCGAGATGTCAGCCACCACTGCTGTGCAGTGGGGTGAGCTGTTCGATGAGGTTGGAGAAGTGCAGTGGCCCGCACTGCTCGCCTGGGTCGAGACCGGCTGCTACATCGCAGGCGGCGATAACCTGCCGAGCGCGTCCGACTTCGAGGAGAGATATTGCGGTTGCTGGGAGTCGTTCGCTGACTACGCTACCCAGCTGGCTGAGGACATCGCCTTAATTGACGGATGGCCCGAGGAGGCGCAGCGCTACTTCGACTGGGAAGCGTGGACTCATGACCTCAAGTTCGACTACACCGTTGCGGATGCCCCTGACGGCGGAGTCTTCATCTACAGATCGTTCTGAGGCTAGACCTCGGTCACCATACGGTGACCGAGGTCTAGCCTTTCCTTTTGTCCCTCACTGCCACAGCGTCCACTGACGTTAGTATCCTAGTTTTGGTACGCTATCGGCTGTCAGACACCGATTGTGGGACACTCCAATCCGGCTTTACGCCCCCGTTGCTGTGTTTCTTGCGCTGTGTCCATAAACGAGTGATAACGGACAAGCGAGTGGAGGACGTCAATGGCTTTGACGGGACCTGAGCATCTGAAGGTGCGCCTTCCGGTCATCGAAAGGCTGAAGGTCGCAGGCTGGCGCGTGTCACAGATGCAGTGGCAGCCCGAGTGGCGCGTACCTAAGCGCCCCTCCGAGGCCAAGCTGCGCGAGGATGGGCGATCCTTCGAGGGCTGGCCTGTTGACCTCGTTTTGTTCCAGGATACTGACGGCCAGAACGACTGGCAGAACGTTCTCGGCATCTTTGAGTTTAAAGCACCGACGGAGAATGCTGGCCTTTCACAGCTGGAGATTTACCTCGGTCTGGAGCCGCGCGCACGCTTCGGTGTTTGGACTAATGGTTCTCGCACCGCGATGCTCTTCAAGTTGCCCGACGGCACCTTCAAGACCGTACGCCACAAGGAGCTTGTTCTCCCGTGCCCAGGAGATGACTTCGAGCAGGCCACGTCAAAGGCGATCACGTTCGATGATCTTGTTCAGCCTACCGAGCAGGAGCTCAAGGCTTCGTTCAAGACGATGCTTGATGTAGTTGTCGCTCGCGACACGATTGCGACGCGATCCGAGATGCACCTGGACCAGTTATGCAACCTCCTCCTCCTCAAGCTGGAGTCTGACACTAATGCCTCGCTCAAGCCTTCCTCTCCAGTCACTTTCCAATTGCAAGGTGACGAGGGGGCCACTGCGAAGCATATCCGCGAGGCCTTCGACCTTATGGTTGAGCAACGAGAAGAGGTATTCCGCGACGAGTTCGAGACTTCGCTCTCTTTGGATAGTCATACGATCAAGGAGGTCGTCTACGCGTGGTCGGGATGGAACCTTCTTGATATGCAGGCCGAGGCTGTTTCGGCAGCATTTCAGGTCTTCCGTCGTGCCAACCTCAAAGCGGGTGAGGGGCAGTACTACACGCCTGCACGGATCATCCGCGCTGCAATCAAATTGATCGACATTCAGCCTGATGACAAGATCATCGACCCTGCATGCGGTACCGGTGGTTTCCTTGTGGAGGCGTTTCGTCAGATGTCGGCAGGAATCGCGAATAGCGCCCGCCTGCGCACATGGGCTCACCGTAACGTCTACGGAGTCGACAAGGACTCCATCAATGTCAAGCTTGCGCGAGCGATGATGATGGTGATGGGCGATGGGTCAACCCATATCAACATCGGGGATTCCCTGCGTGAGGATCGGTGGGAGCAGGATTACCCGCACCTCCCGCAGGCGATGCGGGACGGCTCCTTTACCGTTGTCGTTACCAACCCACCGTTTGGGGAGAAGTTGAAGATCACTGCGAAGGACTGTCGAGAGAACGGCTACACAATCTCTTTCGCTGCCGGTGGTGGCAAGACGTATAAGGATCTCGAAATCGGTTTGGTCTTCTTGGAGCGTGCCTACCGTCTTCTTGCCCCTGGTGGTCGTATCGCGATCATCCTGCCCGAGACATACTTCTTTTCCGCGTCATACCGCTACGTACGCGAGTGGATGGCCTCGCGTTTCATTCGTCGCGGCGAGTTCAATATCCCTATGGAGGCGTTCCAGGGCTTCTGTCGTGCGAAGACGAACCTCTACGTCTTCGAGAAGATTTCTAAGAGGGGGGACTGAGCTATGCCGCACAAACCGAGCTGGTTCCGCGATGATGAGGTTTTCGTTTCCTTCGCAGATACTTGCGGAATTAATAAGGACGGCAACGTCCTCTACGTGATCGACTCCTTGACTGGAAAACGCACTGAGACCATCGATGACCGCCTCATGGAGGACATTGATGCCCTCGTTGCTGGGCGTCCAGCAGTGACTGGTCGCTGGGTCCATCGCGATCACCTCTCGATCGGGGCTCCGCGCTACTATGACACGCGCTTCGTGGCGGCTCTCGACGACCTACTCAAACAGCCTGCCTTTCGAGGATTCACAGCATGTACCATCGGTGAGCTTGTCGATGATGGTTTCATCGCCAAACGTGCCGGTCACGGTTCCCCGTCCGCCGACAAGCGCGGAGGCTCTGTCCCGTACATCAAGGTGTCCGATATCCGTGCAGGTCAGGTGAATATCAACCCGTCGAATATGGTGTCAGGGATTGTCGCCCAGTCCTTCTGGCGCGGACCTCATTCTGGCCTCAAGCCTTTCGATCTTGTGACTCCCATTCGAGCCTCGAAGAACATCGGTGAGTTCGCAGTCCTCATGCCCGGTCAGGAAGATGTTGTGCTGACAAAGGAGATGCTTATTCTTCGAACAACCTCGACGGCACCGGTTGATAATTTCTTCCTCCTTTGGGCGCTTTCCCTCAAGATCGTCCGACAGCAATGGAATCGCATAGTCCTAATGCAGACGAACCGCGAGGACGTAGGCGATCGTTACCTGGAGATCGAGATCCCTTGGACATCTGATGAGGACGCTGCTCGCAGCGTCTCCGCGCCATTCCGGAACTACTACCTTGGCATGGATGAGCTGCGACGTGCGTTCACTTCAGCACTTGCGCAGGACGATCTTCATCATGTCTTCCTCGGGATTGATGAGCCCCAGGAGGAAGCCGACCAATAGGTGTCCTCTTACCGTCACAAATACCCCTCACAGCTACGAAGTAGGTCTTGATCCTCATCGGTACGCCCGTGTGTCGACGGCCCGGCAGCGCGAGTCTCTGGACACCCAGCGTGACGCTCTCCTCGACGTGGGCTGCGACCCGACCCACTTCTTCGCCGACACTGTTTCCGGCAGCAAGTGGGAACGCCCCGGCCTCAAGAAGGCGTTCTCGTACATGCGCCCCGGCGGAAGCTGAGGGGTGTACTCCCGGTCTCCTTGTGATGCCTGGTTCTTTTCCGGTTAGTCAGAGAATGCGTCTGTCGAGACCAACTCGCTGATCTTCGTGGCGATCTCTTCCATCGTGTCATCGGCTGTATCGAGTCCACTCCGTGACGCGAGGAGGGGGCTCTCTTCTCGCAGGTCATCGTAGGTTACACCGTGAACGATCGGGACGAGCAGATCGCGTGCGAGCAGGGCGGAGAGCTCTTTGTCGGCGACACCTTCAGCCTTGATTCTCTTGATAAAAGATTTCGTAACCAGGACCAGTCCAGCACGCGACTTGGACAGCCCCTTGTCGATTTCGCGCATAAGATTCGAGCCCAGAAGCACTGCGTTCTCGCTAAACCACACAGATACGCCGACTCTCTCGAGTGCATCATTCAGCTCTTTTGCCGTCTCTCGCCGGTCGTCCCATGCGTGGCAGAGAAAGACGTCGTACTTGTCCGGTCGAAGGCCCTGTTCCTCGATGGATTTGCGAATCGGAGAGAGAGCTCGCACCTCTGATGCCGTGTATACCACGGTCGAAGACGAAGAGGACCAGCGTGGACGACTGTTTCGAGAAGAAACTCCCGTCCGGGTTCTGGGAGTCTGATACGTTGACGGTGAATAGGCGGATGGACTGCGGCTCGGGTAGTGCGAGCTGTAGTCGTACCGACCACCTCCACACGCCGGGCAGTTCGCTCGTCCGCTTGCAGTGCGGTGCCCTTGGATAGGTGCTGTGCATTGTGCCATACCGATATTATATGCGCTTGGGGGCTACAGGCGATGCCCAGAGCCCCCAAGTTTCTCGATGGTCCTCCTCTTACCACGTGCCGAACTCTTCGCGCAGCCGCTCACCGAGTCGCCATACCACAGCCGCGAATCCGGCTACCCCGCCGAGTGTGGCTAGCGCAATGAGGCCCTTTGCCCACCACGAGGTCGCTGCCTCGAATGATCCCCACGCCCAGCCCAGGAGCGGCCCGAAGCCGAGGGCGTAGAACGCTCCCATCGTGAGACCGCCGAGGATGACGAGCACCATCGCGAGTGGCACGAGGGCGAGGCAGATGCGACCAACCGTCGTCCAGGTGAGGTACCCCTTCAGGGCCTCTAGGCGGCGTTCGGTGTGGCTCACAGTGGTTACCACCTCCTCTGCCTTAGCGAGAGTCTGATCGAGCCTCTGGGCGACCTCGGAGATCTTATCAGCGCCGAGAGAAGCTACGCGATGCTCGAACCCTTCGAGGGTGCTCTCAACGCGCTTTATAGGGGGCTTCGACAGCCTGTGAGAGCCTCTGGTCGAGCACACGCACCGTGTGGTCACTAAGCCGGTCGATGTCTACACGGACAGTCCTGCCATTGCCGACGACGTGCTTGAGTTCACCCAAGGCCGAAGTCGTCTTCGTCAGATTGCTGCTGAGCTGCTTCATCATCGAGTGTGCTTGCAGTTCGGAGGCGCTCACGCTGGAGCCGTCGCTCGTTTTCACGACGCGCTTGTCTGAAACTGTCTCTCCGAGCGCGCTGAGCGTCTCGCTCTGCGCGTTCAGCGTCTTCTTGATCTCGTTTACGTCGCTCGTCAGCGAGTCGGGCAGCGAGACCTCCGAGGTCTGCGTCAACGATTTCAACTCGTTCGTGCGCGTGATCATCTCCTGCTCGACGCTTGTGAGTCCCTTCCTCAGGCTCGCCTGCGATTCGACCACGGCGAGGAGCAAATCCTCGATCTTCTTCAGCTGCTCTGAGCTCGCGGAGGGCGGCGTCGAGCTGCTCTCCATCTTCTGTAAAGCTCTGGACATCTTCTATCTCCTGTTCTCTCATCATTCGTTCGTTCATCGTGTTGTGGAGCGAAGCCCAGCCGTAGTCGGCACCGAGCTTCCTGGCCGTGCAGGCAGCCTTCGACCGACCGAAGCGGCGAACCTCGTCATTGTCGTCAACAAGGGCATAGGTGACGCTTGGGTCTCGTCCTGCTGCCTCGCTCTTTGCGCTGGTCTTCTTCTCGATGCTCACGCCGTGCTCGCGTGCGACGGTGCGCAGCGAGTCGAAGTCCACCGAGCGCGGGTCGAGGAGCGCCTCGTCGACCCGATCGGCGAGAAACTCTCGCCATGTGCTCTTGTCGAGCTCGTCGACCGTGAGGCCCTGGGCGCTTGCACCGGAACGCGACCTGTTCACGTCATGAGCGAGTGCGTCGGCTTTAAGGACGCCGAGTCCCATCTCGCGCATGATCTTGTCGTTGGCCTTCTTCAAGACCCAGTGAGCAAGGCCGTTCTCTCTCGCTGCTCGACCCGTTACGAGATCGACGTTCGCGATCGTCACGTGCGCGTGGGGGTTCCCGCCGTCGCTATCGAGATGCACAACGACATCACAGGGAGAGTTCGGTGCAACCTCTTTCGCCAACGCATAAGCAGCGTCAGCGACGATCTGCGGCGTTGCCGGATCGTTCGTGTCGAGCTCGTCAGCCGAGAACGACTGGATCACCATGAGCGCCTGGTTCTTGCGACCCGTGCCCTTCAACATCGACTCGATGGAAGTAATCGCGTCGTACGGGGTACGGAAGTCCGAACGCCATGCAGCCGCACGTGACTGCTTCACGTCAGCAGGTTTCCCAAAGTGTGCATACATGATCGCCGCTGCTGCTCGCACCGTCGTCGTCTGCTTCGTAATACTCATGCCGACAACTCCTTCACGACGCGCAGCAGCGCAGCCGTCGCCTCGTCGAGGCGAGCGACCGACGGTGCTGCACCAGCCCACCCTTGACGGGCGAGCTGGTTGACGTTGACGCCTACGGCGTTGACCTCGCCGGTCAATCGCAACACGTCGCGATTGACCAGCTTCGGCGCGGGCGCGCCGTCGAGATGATCGACGGCGGCCCTGATCGCTCCCGACTCGGAGAGCCGGTAGCGATTGGCCACACGGGCGAGCTGTGCAGCTTCTCCTTCGGAGAACCTGACAGTCACCCGCGTGCCGCGAGGCTCACGCCTCGCGATCCTCCGGTCCCCGCCACGGACTTGGTCTTCGACCTCGTCCGTTGTGGTGACCTCCGGCTGGACGTGCGGCTCCCTATCGTTCGACTCCTTCTGAGTCGACCTTCGAGGTGGTACCGCCCGTCGGCCAGCAGACGGTCTGTCTGACGACATCCCGTGCTGGCCAGAGGGGCGGCTAAGCCCCCCTCTGGACTCCCCCCACACGCTCACGTCGAAACTCGTCATCGTTCACCACCCCACACGGGCTGAGAACTTGACTCGTTCGACGCTTCGCTGTTCGCCTCACGACGGTGCGCCGCTGCCTTAACAGCAGCGCGCTTACGCTTCGCATTCTGCTCATCGATCCTCGCTTGTGCTCGATCGGTGAGCGTACGAACGCTCACCGAGTCTGCGTCCTCAATCTGATCGAGAAGGCTCACGATTGCGTCCGCGAAACGCGAGCGTTCCTTCGCCTCGGCAACGCGCTTCTTCTCCTTCAGACGCTCGACCTTCGCAAGAGCGACTGCGATTTCCTTGTCGAGATTCGCCATGATGATCTTCCTTTCACTAATGCGACGTGCTCATCGCGTTCGTACCGGTGCCCATCCCGGTTGAGGGCTAGATGGTGGTGATCGGTTGGAGACGAACGAGACCTCGACCGCGAGGATGGTTCTCGAAGAACTTAGGGTGCCCAGCGGACGTATCCCCCCACTCGATTCCCAAGGCGTAGCCGTACTCTTTGGCAAGCGGTTCATCGTCCCAGTACTGACCCCACATGACGGGGTTCTCGTTGCGTCCCATGAGTCTGAAGTGGGGTGTGCTCTCGCCGTCGAGGATGACCTTCAGGCGATCTCGGAACTTGCGGTAGGAAATCGCCCGACCCGAGGGATTCGTCTGCTTGAACCAAGCGACGTACGTCGCGAACAAGAACTCGACAGGTAGAACATCGGACACCAGTCGGTGCGAGTTCTCGCTCCACCAAGCACGCACAGGATCGTTGTTGAGCTTGACGTCTTCACCGAGCTCGACGGCCTTCGTTCCGACGATGAAGTCGTCGAAGTCGGGCAGCTCCAGGGCGACTTTGAGGACGAACTCCAGGACCTCAGGATCACGCATGAACCTGTCTTTAATGGACGAGTCGCGAGCTCCCGTGAAGCACTTGTCGAACGGCAGGAACGCAAAACGTCGCCACAACGAGTCAGTTTTGTCGGCGAACTCGGGCAGGTCGTTGAGGCACTGAACCATGACCCCGCGCGGTCGCCACTGGACGGCACGCTGGTTCTTCCGGTCGAGCGTGATGACTTCGTGCGTGATGTATTGCTTCAAGTCGCTCGCGGTCTCGGTGAAAACGCTCACCGAGTTCTCATCAGTAAACACCGCAGACTTACCGAAGAGCGGCTCCGTGCCGAACCGGTCAGAGAACTTCTTGAGGGGTACAGAGGCCCAGTTGCCAGAACCGACAAGCTCCTTCAAGAGCACGAGCAGTGTGCCCTTGCCACCCTCGCCCTTGGACGAGTAGAAGCAGACCGCCTTGTCGTAGTTCTTGTGGACTCGAAGAGCCGCCGTGATCGTCTGCCAGACGAGCGTGACCCGTTCCATATCGCCCGTGAAGAGGTCCGCCAACCACGAGTTGAACTCCCAGGGCGAGCCGTCCTTCAACTTGCGGATCGGGGAGACAGCGTTCGGGTTGTAGGCGGTCATGCACTTGGTCAAGTACACGCGATCCGGCGAGAACGCTTCGAGCGTGCGAGTCTCAACGTTGTAGATGCCATTGTCCACTGGGACAAGGTGAGGCTCGGTGCACTCAGCGACCATCGGCGCGAGGCAACGCAATTGCGCGTAGACCTCATTCACGAGGTACGTGTTCGCCGTCTTGGTATAGAAGGAAAGCAGCTCGCGCACGCCCTCGCGCTCAGTAATCTCGCGATAGGTGCCCTCGAACCGGCCAGAGGTGTGGTACCTCATCAGAGGCATCTTCGAGACCTCATCCGTCTCCTCACCGACGAGCACCACGCGATGCTCGGAGGCGATGAACTGCGCGAGCATAAAAGGCGGCAGGTTCTCCGGTGCGCTCCTGACGACGCAGCTACCCTTGTTCGCCTTGATGATCGCGAGGAAGTTACGGATCAAATCAAACGCCTTGCGATCCATGCGACGGCCACGGTTGCGCCCCGTCAGCCCCTCGGCGTTCGCCCAGCGGATCACTGTCTCCGAGACGAGGCTGTAGAACTCGCTCGGGGTGATGAACGCGCCCTTGTCGATCAAGCACACAAGGCTTTCAATGGCGTCATCTTCGATGCTATTCTGGGGAGTGAGTTCGAGAGCCCCCGTGTCCCCCTGGATGCGGGGGTTCTGTTGTGCGTAGTTCATGCTGCATCGCCTCCGAGAGCGAAACGGAGGCGAGCGATTTGCTCGTCGGACAAACGTGGAGCGGCGTCTACGAGAGCCTTGACGTGTCGCTCAACGGGGTCGATTCCCATCGGAACAGCAAGGGCTTCGAGGTCTTCGCGGCGAACCTTCACGCGATTGCCGGTCTTGTAGGCAGGCAGCTTGCCCCGGGCGATCCATGTGCGCAGGGTCGAGTACGCGCCGAAGCCTTCGGCAGCGGCCTCTTTAAGGGTTAGGTAGTACGTCCTCTCGGATGGAGGGGAGTAGGTTCTCATGGGGAGTCTCCAGATACGACGAAGTACCCGGAGGGGGATGCTTTCCCGGCTTGTCACTGGGCGGCCTACGCCGTGCTCATCGTCGCATTACCCCGGGTGCTACCCGGGAACCCAGCCCCTTCTGCTGCCCGGCCTGCCGTTCCGGGGCGTTACGCAGCTTCACTTCGTCGGAGGATCTACCGGCTGCTCGCCGTTCGGTGTGCTACACCGTGGCTTGGAGATCGATGCTCCAGCCACCCTCGGGGTGATCCCCTCTCCAGCGGCTCGCGTGATGTCGCTAGAAAGCTAACGCGATTGTAGCACGCCTCGCCAAATGTGAGCAACCGTTGGTAGTTGCATCCTCGATGTGTAATGTATGCGATGTGCGTAATGTGGTTGAGCTCCGCTTCAACGTTGAGCGAGGTGCCCCACCCATTGCAGTTTTCTGCTACTCGGTCTGATACTTGAAGCATGACGATGTGGAAAGTGTCTGATGACTGGTTTGATCGGCACACAACCCAAGACCTGGCATACCGAGTCCGGGTGCGTGTCATAACGCCGAAAGCGCTGGACTCCGCGTGGGCGCGCATTGTTGAAGAGCACGGTTCTGATGCCGAGGGTGTTGTGCCAATCGGCGGGGCTGCGCTCATCCGGGTCAACGACTGCGAGGCTGAGGCCATCAGCGGGGGAGAAGACGCCCTTGACTCTCTTGAGTGGGCGGTCAACGACGTTCTCGGTGAGGCCCTCAAGGGGGCCGAGGTGCTCGTTGTAAGCGAAGAGCGTTCCCTCGTCATCGACTAGGGAACGCTCTTCGGCTGCTTCTGAAATCAGCTGTGTGGTTAGGTGGTCATGCCCGATGCCCGGTCAGCTTCTTTAGTGGTCCTGATGAACCATGCGTTTGCCTGCGCCAGCCAGAAGAACGCAATCAGAAGGTCAGAAGGATCGAAATGATGGTCACTGCGACCGTTCCGCCACCACCGGACTCGAGGCCTGCGACGGTGAGGATGATCGAGTAGACAACGGTGAGCACTGTGACGGCTGTCAGGCCTGCACGTGCCCATTCGGAGCCCTCCCTGATCTTCAGAGTGAGCGTCAGCTGCAGAAAAGAAGCATCAACAGCTGCAGGATCATCGTCGCGAAGAAGGCGATGATGACGCCCCAGCGGATTTCGCCGAAAAGACTCATCATTCCTGTTCCCACGAGGGTCAGCGGGCTGACGACAATGCCGATCACAATCGCCATGATCGAGAAGAACCAGGCGATAATTGTCAAGGCGCAGCCGACGAGCTGCGTCGGCGAGGGCTGCTCGTGTAGCTGCGAGATCGACTCGCTCAGGCACTTCATCTCGGCGCTCTGCGCTTCGTCCATCGCCTTGAGGAGCCCGCTCACCCTGTTCACGGCGTTCGTGAGCTCCCTCGTCTGTTCCTCGACGTCTTCGAGCCTCGACATCAAGACTGCTGATGTCTCCGAGGCCTTCTGTTCTTTGAGCTTGTCCAGTGCGCTCACTGTCTTTCTCCTTTGTGCTTGCGTTCTGCTGGTGGAAGTCGAAGACCTCTTCAACCTTCGTTTTCATGAAGTCGTCGCACAGCGACGATGCTTTGCGCCTTCCCCACTTGCCGTTATCAACGCGACGCATGGAATACGTCCATCCGTCGCGCTCGGTGACCCGCAGCCTCACCTCGTGCTCGGCGAGCACCTGCTCGAACGCCTCGCGGTCAACACTTCGCGGATCGAGTAGCGCCTCCGTGATCTTGTCGTCGAGGATCTGTTCAAAGCCGGCGCCCTTGAACGCGCCGCGACGCAAATCCCAGTCGGTCTTTGGCTGCTCGGGTGAGGGGAGCACCTGGCAGCCCTCGTCCCTCAGAGTTGTCGTTTACTTGGCGGAGCCCTCGTGCCCACGAGCGGCAGCGTGAGAGTGTCTTGCCGGTGAGGTTGTCGTGGTTGACGACGTAGATGTGGTTGTGCAGATGTCCACCGGCACTATCCGTGTGGGTGACGACGAGGTAGTCGGCGCTATTCATCCGGCGTGCGAGCTTCACGCCGAGGTCGTGCACACGCTTGACGTGCTCGGGGTCGTTCAGGTTGAACTCTGAAGTGCCCCAGGTTTTGTTCCGTTTGAGTAGATGGGAAAATCTGGAACATGCCAAGAAAGTTTGATCAGGATGCGAAGGACCGTGTGGTCCGCCTCGTGGAAGACCGCATCTTGGCGGAGAACATTTCCATGCAGGAAGCCTGCAAGCTCGTGGCACCAAAGCTGGGCGTCTCGTGGCACACGGCGAGGCAATGGACGCAGGCCGCTCGCCGTGAGGGATACGTTTCTGAACCGTTGCCTGAGGACCTAGTAGCAGAGAATTCACGCTTGCGGCGTGAGAATCAAGAGCTGCGGGACACCAACGAGTTGTTGAAGGCCGCTTCGGCTTTTTCGCGTCCGAACTCGGTCCCACACGTCGGAAATGATCCGGTTCATTGATGAGTATCGGAATCGTTTCTCAGTCGAGTTCATCTGCCAGACGTTAAACACGCATCGCGAAGGCGGCTTCCTTACTTCGCGTGGGTACCGTCAATCTAAAGCCCGCGGTCTAAGCGCCCACAGCCTTCGCGACGCTGCTCTCGTGGAGCATATTCGCGACGTTCATGCTGAAAACTACGGCGTCTACGGGGTGCGGAAGATGTGGCGCGTGCTGCAACGCCAGGGTATTGACATCGGTCGCGAGCAAACGGCCCGGCTGATGCGCAGCGCTGGTCTGTCCGGCAAGGGCAAAGGCAAAGCACCAATCACAACGTGTAGGCCCAAGGGCCCGGATCTTCGCCCAGACTTGGTAAATCGTGAATTTAGGGCTCCGGGCCCTCATCGGCTGTGGGTGGCGGACATTACTTATGTGCGCACCAGGAAAGGGTTCGTGTACACAGCTTTTGTCACTGATGTGTTCTCCCGACGGATCGTTGGCTGGGTGCTGTCTGATTCGATGCGTACCGAGGCGTTGCCGCTGCAGGCGCTGAACCAGGCGATTGTGTGTGCGAAGGAGACAACGGGCTTGATTCACCATTCAGACCACGGCTCACAATACGTCAGCATCGTCTACAACGAGCGCCTGGCCGAGCACGGAATCACTGCTTCTACCGGCACTGCTGGTGATTCCTACGACAATGCTTTGGCTGAAAATGTCAACGGCTCCTACAAGAACGAAATTATCCATACCCGCGCATGGAATGATGTGATCGACGTCGAGATCGCCACGTTCGAGTGGGTCACCTGGTGGAACGAATCACGGCTCCACCAGAGCTTGGACTACCGCACGCCGGCTGAAGTCGAAACAGAATTTTGGGAACACCACCCCAGCCGAGAAATAATGGAAATCAAGGCAAATGCCTAGGAACAAAACCCAGGGCACTTCAACCAAGACGGATCCCTACACATCCGCAAAGGCTGGGCAGGCCAATAAACCACCCGACACGCCCGAAAAATACACACATTTTGGGTATTAACCCGGAAATAGGGGGTGGAAATCCTTCGTCGTCCATAACATAGAGAAAAACCGGTGGCACCTGATGTGGAAAGTGTGGTGCCACCGGAAAATATTGTTTGACGTTCGTCTAAGAAGAATAACTACTTTCCTAGGGAACGACGAACAGCTGCCTCTTCGATATCTTCGAGGCTGTGTCCACGGGTTTCAGGAACCATGAACTTGACGAAGAGAACGCCGAGTACACAAATCACGCCGAAGATGAAGAATACGAGTTCTTGGGACATCTTCGCTGTCATGATCGGGAACACGAGGCCCACGAGGAAAGATCCGATCCAGTTGAAGGAGGAAGCAATTCCTGAAGCGCGGCCACGAATAGCAAGTGGGAAGATTTCTCCAACAATAACCCAGGTTAACGGTGCCCAGGTGAAGGAGTAGAAGGCAACATAAAGGCTCAAGAACACGACGATCATCATCGGGTGAGCATTTGGCATCACCATGTTAATCACGGCGGGCAAGATGAAGGACAGAGCCATCACCGTTCCACCCATCATGATGAGAGTCTTGCGGTTGAACTTTTCTGCAATAGCGATGAACAAGAGTGAACCGAGAACCAGAATCACGCCCTGGATAATCGGCCACATCAGCGCTTCACCGGCGGCTTGGCCTGTTGCTTTTTCAACGATCAGTGGGATGTAGTAGAAGATCGCGTTAGCGCCCTGGAACTGCTGGAACGCGGCCACGCCAATACCGGCGATAACCAAGTAGCGGTAGCGAGGGGAGAACAGGGTACCCCAACTGACTTTACGATGATTTTCAGCTTCTTCGCTTGCGGTAGTGGTGATTTCATTGATTTCTGCTTCTACCTGATCGACAGGACGGATCATGCTGAGAACGTGACGTGCTTCCTCAACATTTCCATGATGAATAAGGAAACGAGGAGATTCAGGTAGGCGGAGAACACCGAGGAACAAAATCAGAGCAGGAATTGCGGCTGCAGCGAGCATCAAACGCCATGCGTACTGGTGAGGAAGGCCCTTGAGTAAGTAATCGACGATGTAGGAAATCAACATACCTGAAACGATCATCGTTTGATTCAGGCCGGATAGGTTACCTCGCAGGCGCGCAGGTGCCATTTCTGACATGTATGCAGGAACGAGTGCGGAAGCTGCACCAACCGCTATACCTAAGAAAATACGCATCGCGATGAGCCAGCCGGTGCCGTTATTGGGAACGATACTGCAAGCAATAGAACCTACGACGAAAATGACTGCCGAGGCAAGAATCATTTTCCTTCGACCTAAACGGTCAGAAAGCATACCGGCGGTTGCACCACCGAAAATAGCGCCGAACATAACGCCCGAGGTGATCCAACCGATGGTTGTTGCCTGCCCTTCAAGATTCCAATCATGCTGGAGGAAGGGTAGAGCGCCAGTCATGACGCCGATATCGTAACCAAATAAAATCCCGCCAAAAGCACCGAAGAAATAAATGAACTTCTCCGAAATCTTCTTCCGGCCATCTACAGTTTGTGCCATAGGAACTCCTTAAAAACCTCTCCGTTTCTCATTCATCGCATCATTACGATTATTTCGCCTGGTCGGTGAAGCGAAACTTTTAAAAAAGTTAACGCTAACATTATGGGGTGTGATAGTGACTTTAAAGAGTGGAAATCTGTTTGTCAATACCTAAATGAAAGGATGGTGAAATTACCTCTCGTGGTTCCACGGTCGAGAAGTTGATTCTCTAATCACTAAATGTGTAGGAATCGGCGCGAAATCAGTTTCTTCCTCCTCAATGAGGTGTAGTGCATTGGCTAAAACCTTGTGACCTAATGAACTGAAATCTTGTTCTACGGTTGATAGGGGTGGGCTGTAGTATTCGGATTCCGGAACATTGTCGAAGCCGATCACAGAAATGTCTGAAGGGACAGAGATTCCGCACTTATGGAAGGCGGCAAAAAGCCCGAGAGCCATGTGATCGTTGGCTGAAAATACTGCTGTTGGCCGGGTTTCCTTAGGCATGGAGGCAAGTGCTATACCTGCTTGATATCCCGATTGTGCGCCCCAGTCTCCTGGAAACTCAATCAACTTGAGGTTGTTGCGCTCTGCTTCATCTGTAGCTGCTTCCCGCCGCTGCCGTGCATCCATCCAGTTATCTGGGCCGGTGAGAAAAGCGATATTTCTGTGCCCGAGTTGGATAAGGTGACGAATCGCCAACCGAGCCCCTCCATCTTGATCAACCCATAAAATATTGAGGTTTTCACTCAGCGGCGAAGGGGAGCTGACCAAAAGAACGGGGATGGAGAGTTCGAGTTCAGCGGCGAATTTCGTGGTTAAATGCCGCGCCGCAACGATGATGAGTGCATCAATCGAACGCTGCATGAAATTATCTACCGCGCCGAAGAATTCGCTGCGAGATTCTTCTGTGACGGTTGCGAGAAGAGTGGTGTAATCCTGGGCGCGCGCTGCTTGTTCAATTGATGAAATTGATTGCGTTGGCCCATAGAGGAATGACCCTACCGTGATCACTCCAATCATGCGCGAACGCTTGGTGACCAGAGTTCGCGCAGTGGTGTTGGGGACATATCCGGTTTGGCGGATTACTTCCTCTACGCGTTCGCGTGTTTGCGGCTTAACTCCGGGGAAATTATTGATGACGCGGGAGACAGTCTGGTGGGAAACGCCTGCGATTTTAGCTACTTGCGCCATGGAAATGGATTGTACAGAGCCCATTTTTCCCTTCCTGATTACCTAAAGATAGGAATGTATTTCATAGAAGGCTGCAGGAGCCCACGTCGGCTTTAAAGTATAGAACAAGGGAGAAAAGTCATTCAATGCAAATTGCCCCTTGTGTAACTTTCGCTTATCTGGCATACTAGGAAACGCAACGATGTTAACGCTAACATGAATGGGTGTAAAAACGAACGTAAGTTTTACTCGAAGGAGAGTTACTATGCCACTTCTTCCTGATCACAAATCTGTGATTCGTTCGGGGGGTACTGCTTTAGGGATCGAATTTGGGTCCACACGTATTAAAGCAAGTCTCGTTACATTAACAGGGGAACCTGTCGCTACCGGTGTGCGCGAATGGGAAAACCAAATGATTGACGGCCATTGGAGTTATTCTCTTGATGCTATCTGGGAAGGCATTTCTTCCGCGTACGTCTCTATGCTGGAGAACTGCAAAGATAATCACGGCGTCGTCCCTGAAACATATTCAAGCATCGGCATTTCTGCCATGATGCATGGATATATGGCATTCGATCACGAAGGCAATCTTCTCACGCCGTTCAGAACATGGCGCGATACCACCACCAGCGCCGCCGCTGAAGAACTGACCGAAAAATTCGGCGTCAATATTCCGCTTCGTTGGTCCATTGCGCACTACTACCAAGCAATACTTGATGGAGAAAAGCACGTACCCAACATCGCTTTCTTCACCACATTAGCTGGTTACGTCCATTGGAAACTCACGGGTGAAAAAGTACTCGGCGTGGGGGATGCTTCCGGAATGTTCCCCATCGCCGCTGATGGAACCAGTTACGAACCAGAGATGATTCAAGCTTTCAATGCTCTGTCCGGCCAGGATACGAATGTTGAAGATCTCATGCCCGCTATCCTCCAAGCAGGTTCTAGCGCCGGGCACCTCACTGAAGAAGGAGCGCAGCTCCTGGACCGTTCCGGCAAACTCAAGCCTGGGGTTCTCTTTGCTCCACCTGAAGGTGATGCCGGAACAGGCATGGTAGCCACCAATGCAGTGAGCGTTCGAACAGGAAACGTCAGCGTAGGAACATCGATCTTCCTGATGGCTGTTCTTGAAGGCCCCTTGAAGAACGTTCATCCTGAACTTGATCTTGTCACCACGCCAGATGGTAAGCCTGTTGCGATGGTGCACTGCAATAACGGTGCTGATGAAATGTCGCGCTGGGTGGAAATCTTCCGTCAGGTAGGTAAGCGCCTCGGGGCTCCCGATACCTCCACCGATTTTGTGTTTAAAGCAATGCTGGAGAGCGCTCTCGATGGCGAACCAGATGCTGGCGGACTTCTCGCCTTCAACAATTTGGCAGGTGAACCCGTTGTTCATCTCACGGATGGCCGCCCGTTGATTACTCGCACGCCTTGGGCAGCCCTTAATTTGGAAAACTTTATGCGAGCACAAATGTATTCCACATTCGCAGCACTGGCGATTGGCGTTGAGGTGTTGGAATCCGAAAAGGTGCAGCTCGATATTCTTTCCGCTCATGGGGGAGTGTTCCGAACAGAAAAGGTGGCACAGCGATTGCTTGCCGCGGCAACTCACACACCGATCACCGTGCCCGATGGAGCTTCGGAAGGTGGATCGTGGGGAATGGCTGTTTTGGCTGCATACACCGCCTATCGTGAAGAAAAACAGCACGGGCCAGTCGTCAAGAGTTTGCCAGAATTTTTGAACGACGTTGTATTCGCTACTGCAGCAAACACCACGATCGTTCCATCCTCGGTTGATGCGCAAGGTTTCGCTGATTTCTTAGCTGAATACCGCGCAGCTTTGGCTATTCAGCCTGTTGCAATCGAAGCACTTCGTCCACGTGATCTGTAGAGCCAATCATCTGAATAGTCAATAAGGAGAAAAACGATGAGTTTAGAAAACTATTCACCTCAGATTCAGGAAAAAATTGCTGAAACACGAAAAATCGTGTGCGATCTTCACGCTGAACTTCCCCGCTGGGAACTCGTGGTGTGGACAGCAGGCAATGTGTCCCAACGTGTTGTTGTGGGAGATGAACCCTCACATGATGATCTTTTCGTCATCAAACCTTCCGGTGTTCGCTACGATCAACTCACCCCGGAATCCATGGTGGTCTGCAATATTAAAGGCGAACTGGTAGATGGGGATAGAAGCCCATCATCAGATACCGCAGCACATGCCTACGTTTATGAAAATATGCCCGAAGTGGGTGGTGTGGTTCATACCCACTCCCCCTACGCAACAGCGTGGGCAGCCCGAGGCGAAGAAGTACCTTGTGTGCTCACCATGATGGCCGATGAATTCGGTGGCCCGGTGCCTATCGGTCCCTTCGCCGTCATCGGTGATGATTCGATCGGCCGCGGCATCGTCGAAACACTCAAAGGTCACCGTTCCCCAGCTGTTCTCATGCAAAACCATGGACCTTTCACCATCGGTAAAGATGGGGAAGCAGCTGTGAAAGCAGCAACGATGGTTGAAGAAGTAGCACGCACTGTCCATATTGCTAGCCAGCTTGGTGAACTCATCCCGATTCCTCAAGAAAAAATCGATTCACTCTACAACCGTTACCAAAACGTCTACGGACAATAAAAACACCAACCACACACATTCATGAAACAAAGGAGTACACCCATGAAAAACCCATTCGAAGGTAAAGAAATCTGGTTCCTCACAGGAAGCCAGTTCCTCTACGGGCCAGAAACATTGGCTCAGGTAGCAGCACAATCCCAGGAAATTGCCAAGGCAATTGATGCCTCAAGCGAAGTTCCTGTCAAGATCGTGTGGAAGCCAGTTCTCACCACCTCGGATGCTATTTTGCGCACATTCCTCGATGCCGGTGCCGATGATAACGTAATCGGAACGATTGCGTGGATGCACACCTTCTCTCCCGCAAAAATGTGGGTACGTGGCCTAGAAGCAATGCGCAAGCCACTCCTTCACCTCCACACCCAAATCGATCGTGAAATGCCGTGGGCAACCATGGATATGGACTTCATGAACCTGAACCAGGCAGCTCACGGAGATCGCGAATTCGGCTACATCCTCACCCGCATGGGCGTTCCACGCACCACCGCTGTTGGCCACTACACCGATGAAGAAGTCCATCGCGAAGTAGGCGTATGGGCACGTGCTGCAGCCGGATGGAACGAAGCACAGAACCTGCGAGTTGTCCGCTTTGGGGACAACATGCGCAACGTCGCCGTAACAGAAGGCGATAAAACAGAAGCTGAAGTTCGTTTCGGCATCTCCATCAACACCTGGGGCGTCAACGATCTTGTTGCCCGCATCGAATCTGTCGAAGACAGCGAAGTTGATGCACTCGTCAACGAATACGAAGAAAAGTACGACGTCGTAGAAGAACTGCGTAAGGGCGGAGAACGCCACGATTCCTTGCGCTATGCAGCCAAGCAAGAAATTGCCTTGCGTTCCTTCCTCGAAGAAGAAAAAGCTGGCGCATTCACCGATACATTCGAAGATCTCGGCGGGCTCAAGCAGCTCCCAGGCCTTGCTGTTCAGCGTTTGATGGCTGAGGGTTACGGTTTCGGTGCCGAAGGCGATTGGAAGACAGCTGTTCTCGTTCGCTTGGCAAAAGTCATGGGCTACGGCCTCGAAGGTGGCGCATCCTTGATGGAAGATTACTGCTACCACATGGTTCGCGGCGAAGAAAAGATTCTCGGTGCACACATGCTCGAAGTCTGCCCCACACTGTGCGATGAAAAGCCACGCCTAGAAATTCACCCATTGGGCATTGGCGATCGTGAAGATCCGGTCCGTTTGGTATTCACCGCAACCCCACGCGAAGGCGTTGTTGTGGCAATGAGCGATGTTCGCGAACGTTTCCGCCTCGTCGCTAACAAAGTGAATGTCACCGAGCCAAATGAAGATCTTCCTAAGCTCCCAGTTGCTCGCGCAGTATGGCAGCCAGCACCTGATTTCCAGACTTCAACACACTGCTGGCTGGCAGCAGGCGCTGCACACCACACCGTGATGACTACTCAAATTGGTGTGGATGTGTGGGAAGCCTTTGCCAAGATCGCAGAAGTTGAACTCGCAGTCATCGATGAAGAAACAACTGTTCGGCGTTTCGAAGATCAACTGCGTTGGAACGCCGTGTACTACCGAATCGATCCAGCTCTGTAAATAGGGCTCAGGGACTGACATAAAATGACTGCTCTACTAGCGATTGCGCTGGTAGAGCAGTTATTTTTTAAGGATTGGATTAAATCGCGATCGCTCGAGATAGCTCGAGCGTCCGCGATTTCCTTGTCGAGATTCGCCATGATTCATTTCCTTTCGTGAGAACGCCGGCGCCCGCCCGGCGTTAGTAAAGGGGCAGATATAAATGCCTCACCATGGGGCGGGCAGGTTCTCGATGATGTTGAGGGGTCGACCCGTACCGCACCCTTAAGCGAGCGCGACGGAGGAAGTCCATGACAACGAGGGCGACGAGAGGGTACCCGCCAGGCAGTCCTCCAGAGGAGAACGCTTCAACATGTCCGCGGCCATCCGGCCCGGCCATGTTTCCGCTCCCATAGAACAATATGGCCGGAAGCCGTTTTGCTTGGTAGACGAGGCTTCCTGAGAGGTAAAAATGACAACCTTCCCGAGAAGGTTGTCACGAGAAGGACCGTTTTCGTTCTCAGAGTTGTCATTTGAGAGGATTTCGGGGCGGCGCTCTAAGAGCCTCCAGAGCGCGGCAGTAGGAACGCCACCAACAAGCTCATCAGAGGAATGCCAAGCGGTGTTCTGGAGCTGATCAGAGATGGTTTGGAAGGCGACAAACTCATCGTTGATCACCTCCGAGAGCGAAGCGGAGGCGAGCGATCTGCTCGTCGGACAGGCGAGGAGCGGCATCAACAAGCGCTTTGATGTGGCGAGCGATCGACTCGTCGGAGCTCGTCGTGGTCACGCGATGCGTGTTCACGTAATCGCGAAGATCTGCGATCCGGTAGCCGACGGTGCCACGCTGGCGACCAAGGCGGTCGGTGACGCCGGCGTACTTCACATAAGCGGGTCCCTTACCGCGCGAACGCCAGTTGTTCAGCGTTTTGGGTATTAACCCCAAAAACCAGGGGGTTAGGCCTCTTCGTCCTCAGCGCGCAGGCGCGGAACCGACGCCATTTCGGGGTTCACGCCCACCTTGTCAGCGTAGAACTCGCGGATGACCTCCATGTCAGCGCGCACGTCGCCGGTCAGGGTGATGTTATGACCCCATCCGAAAGTCATTGTCTTCTTATCGACAAACCCGAGCTGAACAGGCAGGTGAGCGTCCGTCGCAATGCGGTAGAAACCGGACTTCCAGTAGTCGCGCGGGGACCTCGTACCCTTCGGGGTGAGCACGATGGTGAACTCATCTACGGCGTTCGACTGCTCCACAATCTGCCCAACGACACCGTGTGCGCCACTGCGATCGATCGCACGTCCGCCGATCCACTTGACGAACCTGCCGAAGATGGGGACCTTCACCA
This sequence comes from Pauljensenia sp. UMB6358, assembly GCF_030216865.1. Lineage (NCBI taxonomy): Bacteria > Bacillati > Actinomycetota > Actinomycetes > Actinomycetales > Actinomycetaceae > Pauljensenia > Pauljensenia sp. UMB6358. The sequence continues at coordinate 30,760 of NZ_JASOMS010000010.1, forward strand.
CGGAGTCTTTGACGAGGAACGTGAACTCGCGGTTAATCGACCAGAATGCGAGCGCCATGAAAACGCCATCCCAGTTGGACGTGTGAGGTGCGCCGATGACCATGACTTTTTCAGGCAGGGGTTCGGCGGACAGAGTCCAACGCGAGAACTTCATGTACGTGCGGGCGATCAGCGGGCGTATTCGCACAGTGTCCCTCTCGATGGTGGGTGCTTCGGGGTGGTTGGGTGGCGTTCGACAATGATGGGCGACGAGGCGCATCATGTGGTCGTACTTCCTATCTAACGGTAGTACGCCCGCTCGCGAGCGTGCATGAGCGTCCCACATGACGTGGTGAACGTCGCAGGTATGGGTAGGGGAATGCCGGCGTTAAGCCGATATTCTGGTTTCAGCTATTTTGTGGGTCGAATGTGTACCCACCGGCCATGCTCGCACTGACTGATTCAGGTGTTGCTGGCCATCGTGTTATTGAGGAGTTCATCTATGCCAACCCGCTCTGACCTGCGTAATGTCGCAATCGTGGCGCACGTTGACCACGGTAAGACAACCCTGGTCGACGCGATGCTCTGGCAGTCCGGCGCTTTTTCTGACCGTGACACCGTCGAGAAGACGGGCGAGCGCGTCATGGACTCGGGCGATCTTGAACGCGAAAAGGGCATTACGATCCTCGCGAAGAACACAGCTGTCCACTACCGTGGTCCAGCCGCTCAGAAGCTCGGTCTTGAAGACGGCGTCACCATTAACGTTATTGACACCCCCGGTCACGCTGACTTCGGTGGCGAGGTTGAACGTGGTCTGTCCATGGTTGATGGTGTTGTCCTGATGGTCGATGCTTCCGAGGGGCCGCTTCCTCAGACTCGCTTCGTTCTACGTAAGGCTCTGCAGGCACAGCTCCCGGTTATCGTCGTTGTGAATAAGGTTGACCGCCCGGACTCTCGTATCGAAGAGGTCGTTTCTGAAACGACCGACCTTCTGCTGTCGCTGGGTGAAGATCTGCTGAATGACGGTATTGAAACCGATGTTGATTCTCTGCTCGATGTGCCCGTTATTTACGCGTCCGCCAAGGCTGGCGTGTGCTCGCTGGAAAACCCCGGTGACGGCCAGCTTCCGACCGAGGATCTCGAGCCCCTGTTTGAAACGATTCTGAACCGTATCCCCGGCCCAGAATACGAAGAGGACATTCCGCTTCAGGCACACGTTACGAACCTTGATGCATCGCCGTTCCTAGGTCGTCTTGCTCTGCTTCGTATCCACAATGGCACGCTGACCAAGGGTGCGAATGTGGGTCTTGCCCGCCATGACGGCACCATTCGTTCCGTGCGTATCACCGAACTGCTACGCACTGAAGGCCTGGAGCGCGTTTCTGCTGAGACTGCTGGCCCCGGCGATATCGTCGCTGTTGCCGGTATTGAAGACATCATGATCGGTGAATCGCTGGTCGACCTTGAAGATCCTCGTCCTCTGCCGTTGATCACCGTTGATGATCCGGCGATCTCGATGACGATCGGTATCAACACTTCGCCGATGGCTGGTCGTGTCAAGGGTGCGAAGGTCACCGCACGTCAGGTCAAGGATCGTCTTGACCGCGAGCTGGTGGGCAACGTGTCTCTGAGGGTTCTGCCGACCGAGCGTCCCGATGCCTGGGAGGTTCAGGGGCGCGGGGAGCTGGCTCTTGCCATCCTGGTCGAGCAGATGCGTCGCGAAGGCTTCGAACTGACCGTCGGTAAGCCTCAGGTTGTCACGAAGGACATTGAAGGTGTTCGCAGTGAGCCGATGGAACGTATGACTATCGACATTCCCGAAGAGTACCTCGGCTCCGTTACGCAGCTGATGGCAGCCCGTAAGGGTCGCATGGAAACCATGTCGAACCACGGTTCGGGCTGGATCCGCCTGGAGTTTGTCGTTCCGGCGCGCGGTCTGATCGGCTTCCGTACCCGCTTCCTCACCGAAACGCGCGGTACCGGTATCGCATCGTCGATCGCTGACGGCTACGCCCCGTGGCAGGGGGTCATCGAGCAGCGTCTGACCGGCTCGCTGGTTGCTGACCGTGCAGGCCAGGCAACTCCGTATGCGATGACGAATCTGCAGGAACGCGGTTCCTTCATCGTTGAGCCTTCTTCCGAGGTTTACGAAGGCCAGGTTGTTGGCGAAAATCCGCGTGGCGAAGATATGGACGTCAACATCTGCCGTGAGAAGAAGCAGACGAACACGCGTTCAGCTACCGCTGATGTGTACGAATCGCTGACTCCGTCGCGCAAGCTGACTCTTGAAGAGTCGCTTGAATTTGCGGCTAACGACGAATGTGTCGAGGTCACGCCTGAAGCGGTTCGCGTCCGCAAGGTCGTCTTGGATGCGCAGGAACGTTTCAAGATCGCAGCACGCGAGCGTCGCGCAGCGAAGTGAGTGGCGCGACCATGCTTTACTAGCTCAGCTATAGATTCCGTCCCCGTCAGTTTTCCTTCTGAAACGATCCGAAGGCTGGTGGGGGCGGAACTTTTTTACCCGTGACCATGGTTTCGGCATCGATTCGGACCAATCCACGTCGGGTTTCAATCTCGACGTAGTCGCGGGACGTTGTTTTGAGGGTGCCAAGAGCGTCATGGAGTCCGTCGGCTAAACGGTAGCGGACAACAACGCGTTCGCCAGGTATCCATGCGAGCCATGGGAGTGGTGGTAGATTCGCGCCTTCGGTTATGTTGGCAGGAATTGCGCCCCGTGGGTCTTTGGAAAATCGCGCCTTCGCGTTGGTCTCGCTCGTGGGGAACGAGGCCTTGTCTTCGGCGCGATTATGCGCATTGGCGCTTTCAATTGGGGCACTTTGACTCATAAAGGAGATAATAGAGGGCAGAAGCTTCCCTATCGATTCCAATGAGGAGTTGCCATGACCTACGTCATCGCACAGCCCTGTGTTGACGTGAAGGACCGCGCTTGCGTTGATGAGTGCCCGGTCGATTGCATCTACGAAGGTGCGCGTACTCTCTACATTCACCCCGAAGAATGCGTGGATTGTGGTGCGTGCGAGCCGGTGTGTCCGACCGAGGCAATTTTCTACGAGGACGATCTGCCCGAGGAATGGTCGGATTACTACCGAGCAAACGCTGACTTCTTCAAGGATCTTGGTTCCCCCGGTGGCGCGCAGAAGACCGGTGTCCAGGACTTCGACGATTCGATGATTGCTGGACTTCCTCCGCAGAATCAGGACTGAGTCGCTAACGTGTCTATATGACCACGTTGCCTCATTCTTTATATCTTCCTGTATTTCCGTGGGATCAGCTTGCTCCCGCGAAGGCGCTTGCTTCGTCGCATCCCGATGGGATCTGCGATCTTTCGGTGGGAACCCCCGTCGATTCGACGCCGGGTTTTATCCGCGAGGCACTTTCGGTAGCGTCGGATGCTCACGGTTATCCGACGGTTATTGGCACTCGGGAAGTGCGCGAAGCGATCCTTGCATGGGGGCAACGTCGCAATATGGTGGACGTTGGCTTGTCCGGCGTTATTCCCACCATCGGTTCGAAGGAAGCGGTTGCCTGGATTCCGCGTCTGCTGGGAGTTGGCCCGGGGGATACGGTGCTTGTCCCAGAGGTTGCTTATCCGACCTATGACATTGGTGCGCGTCTCGCGGGCGCGACCCCCGTTCCAGTTGATCCTAGGAAGCCGGATACGTGGCCGGATGCCGTTCTTGTTTTCCTCAATTCTCCTGGAAACCCGGATGGTCATGTCCTGTCAGCTGACGAACTTCGTGCCGTTCGTCAGTGGGCATGTGAGCACGATGCCGTTGTCGTGTCCGACGAGTGCTACACGGCCCTGCCCTGGGCCGAGCCCTGGATCTCGGAGGGCGTCCCTTCCCTCCTCGACGAGACCGTGTGCGAGGGCGACCCGAGCGGCCTCCTCGTCCTCTACTCGCTCTCCAAGCAGTCGAACCTCGCGGGGTATCGCGCCGCACTCGTCTACGGGGATCCTGAGCTCGTCGCCCCGATCGTCGAGGTCCGCAAGCACTCTGGACTGATGGTTCCTGCTCCCGTTCAGCATGCGATGGCAATCGCTCTTCGCGACGAGGCGCATGTCGAGGCTCAGCGTGCTGTGTACGAACGGCGACGTAAGAGGCTGGTCGAAGCGTGCGGTAAAGCTGGCCTCGTGAATGATGAAAATTCTGTTGCCGGACTCTATCTCTGGCTCGCACATCCGCGCACGCAGGATTCGTGGGCGTTGGTTGACGCGTTCGCGAAACTGGGAATTCTGGTTGCCCCCGGCGATTTTTATGGGGAGGCTGCGAAGGGGCGTGTGCGAGTGGCTCTGACGGCAAGCGATGAGCGAATCGAGGCTGCCTCGCAGCGCCTTGAAACGTGCGTCAATTTCCTTGCGTAAGGGGAAACTCTCCCGGGTGTGGTGTCTTCCTGTTTTCGAATAACGACCCACACTTAGTATGTTGTTGACTAGTCCTTTACAATAACTTTGAAGAAAGTTTGGTGTTCTAGCGCTTTACAGGCCGAATAACGGCGTATAGAGTGACATAAATAACGGACTTTCGTCCTAAGTGGTGATTGTGGTCGCAGTGAAGCGACTCGTTGAGAACGAAAGCGCTTTCGCGCATTCTTCCAACCTGTGTGCTTGCATGGCTCCGCATTGCCCAACGCGTTAAGGAGTCCTCATGGCCAAGGCAAAAGTGGAATCGGTCGACACTACTTCCGACGGTGTGCTTACCGTCGGGGAAAAGAAGATCGTTCTCCCGCGCACCAGCGCCTCCGTCGGTAATGATGGCTTGAGCGTCTCCCGCTTGCTCGCCGACGGCGACGTAGTCAGCCTCGACCCCGGTTTTACGAACACAGCGTCATGCCAGTCTGCGATTACCTACATCGATGGTGGTGCGGGAATTCTGCGCTACCGCGGTTACCCGATCGAACAATTGGCAAAGCGCTCGTCGTTCCTAGAGGTTGCTTACCTGCTGATCTACGGCGAACTCCCTGATGCCTCCACACTGGAAAGCTTCATTCGCGCCGTCCACCGCCACCGCTTGCTTCACGAAGACTTCAAGGCTTTCTTCACCGCGTTCCCGCACAGGGGCCACCCCATGGCGATTCTCCAAGCGGGTGTCGCAGGCCTGGCAACCTACTACGAAGACACGCTTGATCCGCGCGACCGCACTCAGCTGGATACCGCGCTGGTGCTTCTGCTGGCGAAGGTACCGACCATGATCAGCTACATCGCGAAGCGTGCCGCAGGCTTGCCACTGCTGTACCCAGACTCGCAACGTAGCTACACCGAAGACTTCATCCGCATGACCTTCGGCATGCCCTATCAGGCGTACGACATTGATCCTGCGATTGTTCGAGCACTCGATATGTTGCTGATTCTTCACGCTGATCACGAACAAAACTGTTCGACCTCGACCGTTCGTTTGGTCGGGTCCTCGCAAGCGAACCTGTATGCGTCTGTTGCGGCCGGCGTGGGCGCGCTTGCTGGCCCGTTGCACGGTGGCGCGAATGAAGCGGTTCTGCGCATGCTCAATCAGATTCGCGACACTGGTGAGTCGGTCCAGAACTATGTGGACAAGGTGAAGTCGAAGGCGGAAGGTGTACGTCTGATGGGCTTCGGGCACCGCGTGTACAAGAACTACGATCCGCGCGCGGCTCTGGTGAAGGAAACCGCACACGATGTTCTGTCTCGCCTCGGCAAGCGCGACGAGCTCCTGGATATTGCGATGGAGCTTGAAGATATCGCTTTGAATGACGATTACTTCAAGGAGCGCAAGCTGTACCCGAACGTCGACTTCTACACGGGTCTGATCTACTCGGCGATGGGATTCCCGACCAAGATGTTCACGCCACTGTTCGCACTTGGTCGCCTGCCCGGTTGGATTGCGCAGTACGTTGAAATGACCGAGGATCCGTCGACGAAGATTGGTCGCCCGCGTCAGGTGTACGTTGGCTCGACTGAACGCGACTATGTGCTTCTTCGCCAGCGCTCGGCTCGCGTGATTGACTAACGCGCTGTCGGGTTTGCGCTCGGCGCATAGCCAAAGTCCTTGCCGCGCGTGGACGAGGCCGATCAACTGAACGTCAACGGGGGTGGTAGACCGTGGTCTGCCACCCCCGTGAGCATGAAAAGGATCGAGCCTTCATCAGTTGGTTGCATGTAGCTCATCGTTCAATTCGATGCCCTTGCCACCGCGGGCCAGTGCTTCGATTCGACCCGACTGAGAATTGCGTCGGAACAAGACATTTGATGCGCCTGCAAGCTCGCGCGCTGCAACCGTCCGAGGTTCTGCGAAGAGGCCGTTCGAACCGGGGACGACGCCACCGGATTCCATGACGGCAACCTTTGCTCCTGCGGTCAAGTACAGACCAGCTTCGACGACGCAGTCGTCGCCAAGAGGAATTCCGAGACCGGAGTTTGCGCCGAGCAAGCACCGCTTACCAAGCTTCACGCGCTGGCGGCCACCGCCGGACAGGGTGCCCATTGTGGATGCGCCGCCGCCCACGTCGGAACCGTCGTCGATGACAACGCCCTGAGAGATACGGCCTTCAACCATGGATCGACCGAGGGTGCCGGCGTTGAAGTTCACGAAACCGGCGTGCATGACGGTTGTTCCTTCAGACAGGTAGGCGCCCAGGCGTACGGTTGCACCGTTTGCAATACGCACGCCCTTCGGTACGACGTAGTTCACCATCGGGGGGAACTTGTCGACGCCGATCACGGTGACCGGGTGGCCAAGGTGAGCGCGCATACGCAGACGTGTTTCTTCGAAGTCTGCGACTGCGCACGGGCCCTCGGAGGTCCATACGACGTTGGGGAGGCGAGAAAAAATACCGTCAAGATTGATGGTGTTCGGCTTTTTCATTCGGTGGGAAAGCAGGTGGAGGCGCAGGTAGGAATCCGCAGTGGACTGCGGTTGATCGTCCAGATCTGACCTGCAGGTGACAACCGTGGTGCGAACACCGCGCGCATCATTGTGGCGCTGCATGTGAGTCAGGGTGTCGAGCAGATCTGCGTCATCGCCGGGTTCCATCTGACCCAGGTGTAGGCGCGGGTACCAGACGTCGAGAGTCTCGCCGTTCTTCGTCACTGTTGCGAGGCCAATGCCCCATGCCTGATTCGTATCCATGGGCTTACTGTAAAGCGAGAGTGCCCGCTGTGGGGTGCCCATTCCGCCTTTCGGCAGGTTTGCAAGGTGTGATGAGTGTTCCCAAATGCTGGGAAAGTTCAGCGAGGCTGGCGATGATCCCAGAGATCCGGCCAGAAAACACCAATTTCTTCAGCCATCGTGTGAACCAGTGGGAGTGAAATCCCGACAACGTTGTGGTGATCGCCGTCGACCCCAGCAATGAAGGGCCCGCCAAGACCGTCGATCGTGAAAGACCCCGCAACGTGGAGCGGTTCGCCGGAGTCTACGTAGGCATCAATCTCGGCGTCGCTCATCGAGCCGAATCGGACGATGGTTGAAGTCGAGGCGTGGGTGCGCGCAATCAGAGCGTAGGAATCTAGCGGGGTAGAGGGGTCTCGCTCGACGAGCGCTGCGCTATGGCCGGTCCACAGAATTGCTTCGGAGCCTCTGAAAGCTCGGATGCGCTCGCGTGCAATTTCTGCAGTGTGGGGCTTGCCCAGCATCTGCCCGTCCTGCAACAGCATCGAATCGCACGCAACGACGAGGAGGCGTTCGCAGTGGGCCTCGTCGATCACAATCGTGCCATCGACTAAGCCGGAAATGACCGCACCGCACTTCGCGTCTGCCAGGGTTGTCACCTGATCGCCGGGCGAAGGAACGCCGGCGCTACGCGCGCAGAAGTCGGCGAGCACGAGGTCTTCATCAACGTCGGATATGCGAACAATAGGTGTGATGCCAGCGGAAATCAGAGTTGCTCGGCGAGCCGGTGACTTTGAGGCAAGAAGAAAACGCATAGGTCTATTTTGCCTTTTCAATCGGCAATTGATACATCTTGATAATTGTGTGCAGTAACTGCACGAATCTGTCAAACGTGATGTACGCTACTGAAGTATCTGTGTGGATCTGTATGTGAAGGGGAGAGATGGACAGCGCTGTGCCCAATGGCGAAGCTCAAGCTCACCAGTCTCAGTCCCCTACTTCGGACGACCATCAGACCGTTAAACGCTACGTTCCCCGCCTTTTGGGCGGTCCTCTGACGATGAGTGCCGACGAGCTCGCCCAGCACGCTGGTACTACCGTTGAACAAATCAATGACTTTTGGAATTCACTGGGATTCCGCCCCCCTGAGCCTGGCGAAAAGACGTTCACCGAACGTGATCTGGACGTGTTCGTCTCGTGGAACGACATGATTGATTCACAGGCGATTGACACGGCAACCAGCCATTCGCTTCTGAGGGCGAATTCCCACTTGGCCGATCGTCTAGCGCTGTGGCAGTGTGAAGCGCTTGTTGAAGACGCGGTGCGACGCCTAGGCTTGGATGACACGACGGCTCGCCTCTACGTTCTAGACCATATGAAGGACCGTGTCGAGGCATTCGAGAGGATGTTCATTCACTCGTGGCAGCGTCAGATGGAGGCATTGCTGTCGCGCTTGGATAAGGAAGTGTCCCAGCGCGGTCACGAGAACTCCAAGGCTCGGTTCCCACTCAATCGTTCGTTGGGCTTTGTCGACATGGTGTCCTACACGTCCTCGTCGACAATCCTGGGTGGTGAGGTCGTCGAACTGATCGAGCACTTTGAAGCCGAATCGCGTCAGGCGATCACGCAGGCTGGCGGTCGCGTGGTGAAGACGCTGGGCGATGCTGTTTTGTACATTGCCGACGATCTTGAGACCGGTTTGAACGTGATTTTTTCGCTGATTGAGCGCTTGAATGCGGATGATACGATCCTTCCTGTTCGTGCATCTTTCGTCCGTGGCGATGTCTTCTCACGTTCGGGTGACGTGTTCGGCCCGACGGTGAACTTGGCTTCTCGTTTGGTTGATATTGCGCCGGTCGGTCAGATTTTGACGGACCCAGCGACCGCTACTGCCGTTGCTTCGAAGGCGGGGGATGGGTATCGCTTGGAGGAATTCCCCTCCGCGGACCTCCACGGATTTGGTCCGGTTTCCCCCTACTTGCTGACGCTCCAAGACTAAGGGGGCCCGCTTTTATATACGAGGCCGGGCACTTTGACGTGCATGAGCTTCTCAACAAACCCGTGTCCAAAAGGTCAAGAAATCTGAAAGAAATTATCTTGAAAGTATATGATGGGGTACGTGACTACTGTTCTGCTCGTTGAAGATGATCCCGCGATCAGCGAACCTCTCGCTCGCGCCCTTGGCCGCGAGAACTACGAAGTGCGTGCGCACGGCACCGGTCGTGGCGCACTCGCTGAAGTAGATGGCGCTGACCTCGTTCTGCTTGACCTTGGCCTTCCAGACATGGATGGTCTGGATGTCGCGCGTGAAATTCGTGCGTCGGGAAAGAGCGTTCCGATTCTGATCCTGACGGCGCGCACTGATGAAGTCGATATGGTTGTTGGCCTGGATACCGGCGCCGATGATTACGTGACTAAGCCTTTCCGCCTTGCAGAACTTCTTGCGCGCGTCCGTGCTCTTCTGCGTCGCACGGGAACCGAAAGCGTCGAGGGTGACCTGGGCGCTCAGGATGTTCGCGTTGATGTGAACGCTCACCGTGCTTTCGTTGGTTCAACAGAATTACAGCTGACGGCGAAGGAATTCGACCTGTTGCGCGTACTGCTTCGCGACGCGGGAAGCGTTGTCGAACGTGACGCTCTGATGCGTGAGGTCTGGGGATCGGACCCGACAGGATCCACGAAGACTCTGGACATGCATGTCTCATGGCTTCGTCGAAAGCTTGGCGATGATGCGACCAAACCGCACTACATCACCACTGTCAGGGGTATGGGCTTCCGTTTCGAAGTTCGCTGACACACTGACAACCTTATGGGGCCCGCGGCGAATCCTTCGTCGCGGGTAACCTATTTCAGGGGAACGATCTGACAGCATCGCTTCGCCGGGAATCATAGGGAATGAAAGGGACCCATGCGTAAAAAAGCCGTTCGCATGATTGTCACTGCTGTTGCAGTGGTGTGTTTCCTGATGGGTATTCCCGGTGCGGTCGCAACCTCCACCATTGTGTGGAACTCTGATTGGGATCGCGTCCAATCCCGGGCACAGACGATTGTGAACACAATCGATCGTCGTATAGCGACTGGTGCAGATGTCGATCAAGACACGGTCACTTCTTTGGCGAAACCAGTGACCGACATGCAGGGGAATGCCTATATCAGTGTGAACACGCGCCAACACGGACTGATGCTTGCCGGGGAAAAACCCCGGGGAATGTCGTTCGTCGTGCATGCGTCATCCACGGCGGGAACGTCGATCCGCATGGAAGTATCCGCAGAACAAACGCTGAAACGTATCGCATTCGTGTTCGGAATCTTTATTGCCGGAATCGCAGTGTGCCTGCTGGTTGGTTTAGCCCTTGCCCTCCGCTTTTCACGCCAGCTATCCGCGCCCCTCATCTACCTGGCAGCCCACGCTGAGCAGGTCGGTGCGGGCCAGGTTCGTGCTCAGGTCAAACCTTCGGGCATCGAAGAAATCGACTTGGTCCAAGAAGAACTGTCGCGTACCAGTGAACGCATGGCGGGCAGGCTAGCTGCCGAACGTCAGTTCGCAGCCGATGCGTCACACCAGCTTCGCACTCCACTGACTGCACTTTCCATGCGCCTCGAAGAGATTGAAATGATCTCCACTGAACCCGAGGTACAAGAAGAAGCTCGCAACTGTCTCGAACAGGTCGAACGCCTCACGGGCGTTGTGGCTGAACTCCTTGATGCGAACGCCCGAGCATCTGCGCAAACTGAAGCAATCCACATTCTTGAAGCGTTCAACACACAGCGCGAAGAATGGGAACCCGCGTTCGAAAAAGCCGGGCGTAGCCTCGTATTCACCGACGAAGCTGAACTGCCGTTGCTTGCCGACGCCAGCAAGCTTTCCCAGGTCCTTGCCACATTGATTGAAAATTCGCTGAACTACGGTGAAGGCACAACCCTGGTCGTCGCACGGAAGTCGACGAACAAGCGCGGAGTCATTATCGAAGTCTCAGACGAAGGATCGGGTGTCGCCGATGATCTTGCTCCCGATATTTTTGCCAAGGGAGTTTCCGGCCACGGTTCGACGGGGATCGGCTTAGCACTGGCGAAAGACCTGACTCAAGCGATGGGTGGGCGTCTGGAACTGACACAGAACCATCCTCCGGTTTTCACCGTTTCGCTTTCTGCGATTCCTGCTTCGATGGACCCGGATCACGTCATGCCACAGGGATCGGTTGTCTCGATGGGGCGTCGTTCTCGTCGCTTCTGAAATTGGCGTTGCTTTCGCGCGCATCCCAATGGAAGAACAATGAGGCTCTGACGTCGCCGTGAACGTAGGTGCGCCCATAAGCCCCTTGCGACTAGATTAAGAGCCATGGATCAAGCCAAGGACACTCGTCCGGTTGTTGCAGTAATTGGCGGTGGGCAGCTTGCCCGAATGATGGCGGAAAGTTCGATCGCCCTCGGCTTTGAACTTCGTGCGCTTGTTGAATCCTCGGATGGGTCAACGGGACAGGCACTCGCCACGTCGATCGTCGGAATGCCAGGCGATACCGACGCCGTTGCACAGCTGATTGACGGTGCGGATGTGGTCACGTTCGAACACGAACATATTCCGGCTTCGGTCTTTGATGTCGCCAAGGGCCACCTTCCAGCAGAGCCCCCGCGAACCGCGTTGCTGTATGCCCAAGACAAACTTGCAATGCGCGAAAAGTTAACCGAGCTGGGCATTCCATGTCCCCGTTGGGCGAAAGTGTCCACCCTTGAAGAACTCGCCTCTTTCGGTGATGCTGGCACGTGGCCGATCGTCGTGAAGACTCCGGTCGGCGGATATGATGGCCACGGTGTACGAGTGATTCACCAAGCTGAAGACGCCGTCGATTGGCTTGCCAAAGGAACTCTTCTTGCCGAAGACTGCGTCCCCTTCACCTCAGAAGTCGCCTCCCTGAGCGCACGTACTCCCTCCGGTCAGATCGCATCCTGGCCGGTCGCATCCACCGAACAGGTGGACGGAGTCTGCTCCGTGGTTACCGCGCCTGCTCAAGGCCTGACTGAGGAAACACGTGCCCAGGCCACATCGATTGGTGAAACGGTCGCGCGTGAACTTGGCGTCACGGGTGTCCTAGCCGTCGAAATGTTCGTCGTCGGACAAGGAAGCGACCAGCACGTCCTTGTGAACGAGCTTGCGATGCGCCCACACAACACCGGCCATTGGACGATCGATGGGGCGTTCACCAGCCAATTCGAACAGCATCTTCGCGCTGTCCTTGACCTGCCCCTCGGTTCAACAGACCTCGTCAATCCTGGAACACACGCGGTCATGGTGAACCTGCTTGGCTCCGAATTCGTCGACCCAGCACGCCACCTTGCCTCTGCGCTCGCAGACCACCCGCGCGCCAAAGTGCATCTCTACGGCAAAGAGGTTCGCCCCGGGCGCAAACTCGGTCACGTCACCGTCGTCGACAAGGACCCAGCCGTTGCGCGCGCCGAAGCTGAAGCCGTTGTCGCCACTCTGCGTGGCTAACGCTCACATATTTCGCCTCTCGTTCTTCGTCACCGACGAGGCCGGGCGGCACTCACACCCCCGATCCGTAATCATGCCCGCATACATGACCCATTGACCGTTTTAGTGAAGGAACCATCGATGACAACCGAAACACACCAGCTCGATATCACTCTGACAAAGACCGGAGACAACCCTGCAGTCGGTATCGTCATGGGATCCGATTCCGACTGGCCCACCATGGAACCCGCTGTTGCTGCGCTCGCAGAATTCGCTATCGCCTGCGAGGTCGGTGTGGTCTCTGCACACCGTATGCCCGAAGACATGGTTGCGTACGGGCGAAGCGCTTCTGCTCGAGGTTTGCGCGTCATCATCGCTGGCGCAGGCGGTGCGGCGCACCTGCCGGGTATGCTCGCAGCCCTTACGGAACTTCCAGTCATCGGTGTTCCCGTTCCTCTCAAACACCTTGATGGTGTCGATTCCCTGCACTCGATCGTCCAGATGCCGGCAGGCGTTCCCGTTGCTACGGTTTCGATTGCCGGTGCGCGCAATGCTGGCCTTCTGGCAGCACGAATCCTTGGAGCAGGTGAAGGAGCCCAGGCCGAGAAACTGCGCGCCCAAATGCGTCAATTCCAAGTTGCTCTGCGCGACGTTGCAACGGCAAAGGGGAGCGCCCTAGCTGACACAGTGAAAGCTTCGTTGAGCTAAGCATTAACGCCAAGACAAACGTGGCTCCGCAAGATTCCCGCGGGCATCGTGGCTCGCACTGTGTGTGACGGAAGTACGACCTAGCTGGGCCTCGCCAATAGGTGGACAAAGGCGGAAGAAACCGACGAAGTCCTTTGAGGCGGCTATACGGCGACTAGGATGAGAGCATGAGCATTCTTGTCACTGGTGGCGCTGGATATATCGGATCCCACGTAGTCCGACTGCTATTGGAACGAGGCGAAAAGGTCATCGTTGTCGATGATCTTTCAACGGGCACAGCATCAAGGGTAGAAGGCGCAAAACTCATCACTCTTGATATCGCTACCGATAGCGCAAGCACAGATCTTGCGAACGTCATGCTGGATGAAGACGTCACTGCCGTTGTTCATTGTGCAGCACGAAAGCAGGTAGGGGAGTCGGTTCGACGCCCCATGTGGTACTACCAGCAGAACATTGGTGGCCTCGCGAACGTCCTTCGCGCCATGAACGATGCTGGTATTGAACAGATCATCTTCTCATCGTCAGCCTCTGTTTACGGAATGCCGGACGTTCATATCATTAGCGAAGATACCGAATGCCATCCGATTAATCCCTATGGTGAAACGAAGCTTATAGGCGAGTGGATGATGCATGACTGCGAGGTCGCATGGGGCCTCAAATGGATCGGGTTGCGCTACTTTAATGTTGCCGGTGCTGGTTGGGATGATCTAGCAGATCTGGCAATCTTGAACGTGGTTCCGATGGTTCTCGATCGTGTTGAACGCGATGAGCCCGCCAGGATTTTCGGATCGGATTATGACACTCCGGACGGTACATGCGTTCGCGACTACATCCACGTTCGAGATCTTGCAGAAGCTCATATCGCTGCCCTCGATGCTCTTGCTGATTCTCGTCCACTTCAACATAACGTCTTCAACGTTGGAACCGGGAGGGGCACTTCTGTCCGCGAAATCATTGACGGACTGCGCCGTGTTGCCGGTTGGGATTTCGAAGTCGTTGAGGAATCGCGGCGTGCGGGTGATCCCCCCGTCCTTGTTGGGGACGCAACACGGATCAGTGAAGAACTCGGTTGGGTAGCACGCCATACGCTTCACGATATTTTGGAGTCAAGTTTTTCCGGCTGGCAGGCCGGACCTCGCCGTATCGACGTGACAAAGTACATGAAGTAAGTCTTCGATTACTTGCGGTGTGGGGGATGATCGTTACGACCATCCCCCACACACCGTTGCATGATCTTCAGCTTGAAACTGAGAATTAACCGTTGATGATATTGAAATCTTCGATGGAGAGTGCGCCTGAACGCAGCTTCTCAAAGAAATCAGGAGCTGTTGTTCCTTCAAGAAGGACAGCAGAGGTACCCATATCAGTCTGATAGTTAACCTCGTCGATTGGGGGCGCACCGATCAATCCGTTATTCGATGCAGAGCGGAAGGCCAAAACAAGCTTCGCAACATCGACAACGGACGAATCCTCATCAACAGTGAAGGACTCAGAGCCAGCTCGCTCAAGGCGTAAAGTACGTGCAGGGTTAACAAATGTTTCGGTGCTTGCGGACTTGTCAATAACTTTTGAAATCACCTGACGTTGCCGCTCAGCACGACCAATATCGCCCTTCGGATCCGAGTAGCGCATACGTGAGAAGGCTAGGGCTGTCATCCCATCAACGTCGCTACATCCAGCTTGCCAGACAAGCCCAGAAGGATCATCGCTGACATCACCGTCGAAACATACATTGATTCCGCCAACGGCATCGACAATATTCGCAACGCCACCCATGCCGACCTGAACATAGTGATCAACGTGCAATCCGGTCAGATTTTCAACTGTCTGTGTCAGCAGATTTGCTCCACCATATGCGAAAGAAGCATTGATCTTGTCCCAGCCGTAGCCGGGGATCTCCACGTAGCTGTCGCGCGGGATGGAGAGGGCTGTTGCTTGACCATTCTGAGCGACGTGAACCAACATAATGGTGTCCGAGCGATCATTCCCGTCAAAATCATCCTGCACTGCGCCGTCTGCGCGGGAATCAGATCCCGCTAAAAGATAGGTTGTACCGGGCGTGTTCGCTCCGCTTGTCAAAGCGTTTGTTCGACCAAGGTGAGAATTAGCATCCCACACCAAAAAAGCTCCCCACGCAACGATCAGGACAAGAAGGGCGACCACAAGGGAGACGAGTTTGCGTCCCCAATGAGCAGAACGTTTCTTTGGTGCTACAGGGTGACGAAGCGACGCTTTCGAAGAGACAGCGTTCGTTGATTGAAGGCGCGGTTGAAAGCGTTGAACAGAAGACTGGGTTGTCGACATTCCACGTTGGCGAGATTCCTGAGTAGGTGGAGTATGAGTGATCCCGCTAGGCTTCGACATCGTGCGACCCGGAGTATAAGCAGGGGGATTTGCTGTTTGCCGATGCTCGCTTGAATCTGAGTTTCGCCCCACGCGATGTTTGCGTCCGGGAGCAAAAGATGGAGGAAGATTTTCAGCAGGTTGGTCAGCGGTTGTTGGGAGCAAAGAACGCTTCGGCATCTGTTCATCTGCTGATTCTGATCCGATTCGCCACGCATGCGGTTCGGCATCGTCTGCCGCAATACCGCTGACACGAGGGCGTTCACGGAGCCGAATAACGGGGCGCTGAAGAACCTGATCCTTCGAATCTGCTCCCGATTCTGAGGACGAAATAGCTCGCTGTTCGACAGAGAGGCGAGGAATGCCCGGAGAATCAGGGTGGCGTGTCTCGCCATTCACCTTCTTTACATCCGCGCGTGTAGGACGCTTTCGACCAGATGAAGGGACGAAAGAGGGAGGTTCGGTGCTCATCGGTTCGGGGGACAGGTTGCAGGGACAGGTTGAGCGGTGTCGGTGGAAGCAGATGATGCAGTACCTGACACGGCAGTCGTGTCAGATTCATCTTGTTCTTCAATGACTCCGCCGGAAGAGGAGGAAGAAGCCTGAGCAACTGATTGAGTGGAATCAGCAGGTGCGTCTTCATAAGGGATCGTCATTTGAGCCCCGGTCCCGTCGGTGTACTCTGTACCTCCTGGTAGCTGAGTGTCAGTTGCTAATGCCTGCCACAATGGTCGCGAAAGGTATTCAATCTCAATCACTCGGTTGGGATCCTCGGGGGCTTCAGCCCACGGCATCGTTGTGAAGCGAATGTTCGATGCCTGCAACTTCAGCATGGAGGCAAACAGACCGGCATCAGCGTTAATGTCGCCGAAGTTCGGTGACACTGTAAGAGAAGCAATTGCTGCCTGAACGAAAGAAATCAGGGCGGGGAAATCAGTAATAAAGTTTCGGGACAAAAGTTCACGAAGCGCTGCCGCGATCAGCTGTTGCTGGCGTCCAATACGAGAAATATCTGAACCGTCGCCGACATTTTTACGAGCGCGCGCGTACGCTAGCGCGCTATTCGCGTCGAGGTACTGGCACCCTGCCTCAAGATCGAGACCGGACGCGGGATCGTACATTTCTTCAGGAATATCTAGCCACACGCCACCGACAGCATTGATCAACCCTTTAAAGCCGGTGAAGTCAACAACAATGAATCCGTCAATCGTTAAACCAGTCAGTTCTTCGACCGTTGCTTTGGTACAGGCAACGCCACCTGCCAGATCGTTTGTGCCGGCACCCATTGCAAATGCTGAGTTAAACATTCCGTAGTACGACGACGTAATCGAACCATCTGAACGCATACACGAAGGGATATGGGTCAGAAGATCGCGAGGAATGGAGACAAATGTGACTTCCGAACGATCGGCGGAAATATGGGCGATCATTGTCGTGTCGGACTGAATCGTCGTCAGTTCTTCGGCGTCACCGTAGTCAGAGCTTTGGTTATAGCGTGAGTCGACACCGGAGACAAGAATATTGATCGGTTGTCCCACATAAGCATCGATGAGCTTCATTGGTTCTGGTTTGGTGGATTGAGGTGTCTCAAGCGCGGAAATATCCAGCGACGCGTTCTTCACCTGATTGGCAAGGCTCCGATAGACGAAAGCTGCAGTGGAGCCAACGAATAGCGTCACGGTCAAAAGAGATGCGAGCACGGTTCGCAGAACACCAAAACGGAAGGGGTTCCGTGCGGCATGCTGAACCAGGTTTGCCCGATTCTTCAACGTTTTTTTACTCATCGGTGTCGATCGTAGCGTGAATAGAAGCGTTTTCGGCGGTTGGGCACCCAAAAGTGGCGTTTTTAATCGCCCGTGTTGTTCAGAGTGGTACTTGGCTCACTTGAGGGATTCCCGGGCTCGTCGGTGGTGTGAGTATGCGTCGTCAGAGGGGATTCACGCGAAGGTGGGTCGTTGCGAAGCGCGACTTGGCGGGCAAGAAGAGTGATTCGTTTTTCCAGCGCCATGGAATTGCGATATGACGCGCTCATCTGGGCGAGTACACAGATAATGAGGGCGTAAACCAAAAGGTTAATGCCCCGTTCTACACCGACAACTCGCGCAATCTGGTTCAGAAGTGGCGGATACACAATTGTGATGATGGCAAAGATAACGATGACGAGGATCAGTAGCCGTTGCGCGGCAAGATGCGATTGGCTTTGAACTGGGCGAACCAGTAGCCACGTGACAAGGGCAAGACCGATGATCAGTAGGGCGCGGATAAGAAAATACTCTGTCATCATCGCTCCCACATAAGATCAACAAGAATATTGACGCCGTTTAAAAGGGATTGTCCCTTAGCTTGCGAATAGTCCGAATACGTGATGTGGACCGGGTACTCAGCATAAGGCAAGTGAGTGCGTGCCAACTGAGAATTAATCTCCGAGGCGTGTGCCATGCGGTTGTGATGCAGGTGCACGTGGCTAAAAGCATCACGGTTCAGAGCTCGAAGCCCGTTGTGTGCATCCGACAGACGAAGCCCCCCGAGTAGACCGGAAATGAATGCCACTGTTCTTAGAGCAACGCGACGTAGTAGCGGAACGGACTTGCCGTGTCTTCCTAAGAAACGAGATCCAAGCACGAAACCCAGCTGATTCTCTTTCCCGTATTCCACCATTGAACGAGCATCTTTCGGATCGTGTTGACCGTCAGCATCAAAAGTGACAATCCAGCGCGCCGATGTATGAGTCTTCACCCATTCGATTCCTGTTTGCAGAGCTGCGCCCTGACCAAGATTGATCGGGTGGGTAATGACAGTGGCTCCATGTGAGCGGGCGACCTTGGCAGAATCATCGTTTGACCCGTCGTCTACACAGAGAATCCGAGAAAAATAAGGCATCAAAGCATCGATAACGGTGCCGATCATCTGTCCCTCGTTGTACGTAGGGATGATGATCCACGTATCGTCATCAATCCTCATGATCGCTATTCTCGCACTCTTATATGCAGCGTGGCGACGTGAGCGTATGGGGATGAAGAGTATTGAGAGGAAAGAAACGTCGCCGGTACAGTAGGAGTGTTGCCTATGAAAGGACGACCGGTGAGTATTCAGGCAAGCGCGGATGTGAGCGAGAACGCCTCAGTTCCGCCTTCGTGCGCGGTTTGGCATTGCGCTCAGATTCGCGAGGCCGCGATTCTGGGCGAGAACTGCATCATCGGTCGCGGCGTGTATATCGGCGAAGGTGTCAGGCTGGGAGCTAACTGCAAAGTTCAGAACTATGCCTTGGTGTACGAACCTGCCCTATTGGGTGACGGAGTTTTTATTGGGCCAGCAGTCGTCCTGACAAACGATCATTTTCCACGAGCAGTGAACGTAGATGGCTCCATCAAATCTGCTGATGATTGGCAACCTGTCGGCGTCACAATTGGTGATGGAGCTTCCGTGGGTGCGCGAGCTGTTGTGGTTGCTCCCGTCTCAATTGGTCGTTGGGCGATGGTTGCAGCAGGCGCTGTTGTTACGCGAGATGTTCCAGACTATGCCCTTGTCGCTGGTGTTCCTGCCCGACAGGTTGGCTGGGTAGGAACGGCTGGCGTTCCACTGAAAGAGATTGAGGGGCAACCGTCGCGTTTGCGTTGCCCCAAGACGGGTGAAACCTACACTGTCGTTGGCGATACTGTCCTGACGAAAGACGATGACTGATGCCTGCAATGATTCCTGCCGCCCATCCCCTTATCGGCGAAGAGGAAGTAGACGCTGTTTGCCGAGTTTTACGTTCTCGAATGCTTGCCCAGGGTAAAGAAGTCGCCGCATTTGAAAACGAGTTTTCAGCTCAGCTTGCTGGTGGCGCCAACGCCGTTGCCGTTAATTCAGGAACTTCTGCGCTTCATTTGGGTCTTCTTGCATCGGGGGTCGGCGTCGGCGACGAGGTTATTGTTCCGTCGTTTACTTTCGCGGCAACGGGCAATGCAGTTGTACTCGCCGGAGCAACGCCTGTTTTTGCTGACATTGATCTTGACACGTTCTGTCTGAGTCCCGCTTCGGTTGAAAATGCAATCACTGAGCGAACGAAAGCCATTATGCCGGTTCACCTCTATGGTCATCCGGCGCCGATGAATGAGCTGAAAGCGCTCGCGGACAAATACTCGCTTATGCTCTTTGAAGACGCGGCCCAAGCACACGGGGCTCAGCTTGATGGTCAATTTGTTGGAACATTTGGAGCATTTGGAGCTTTCAGTTTCTATCCGACGAAGAACATGACATCCGGTGAGGGTGGCATGGTGACGACAATGGATCAGACGATTGCACGAAACGTTCGTCTTTTGCGTAACCAAGGTATGGAACAACGGTATGCGAATGAGCTGGTTGGCTTGAACAACCGCATGACCGACATCCATGCGGCAATCGGGCGGGTGCAATTGACGAAAGTTGGACAGTGGACCAAGCAACGTCAAGCTCATGCCGCATTCTTTGACACTCATTTAGAAGGAGTAATTGTTCCTCGTGTCGCTGAGGGAGCGACTCACGTCTATCACCAGTACACGATTCGTCTGATTGATACTGATCGAGACCGTTTCATGAAGGCATTGGCTGAGGAATGGGGAGTGGGAAGCGGAGTGTATTACCCGATTCCGAATCATAGGCTTGAGTCATTGAAACCCTATGCGCCATCGACCGAACTCGACAATACGCTTCGCGCTGCGCGCGAGGTATTGTCGTTGCCCGTATATCCATCCTTGATCGACCAGCAACGTGAACGCATCGTTGAAGCCGTGAACACGCTTGCTCGCGCTGGGGCGTGAGGTTTCGATGACTATTCGTTTGGGTATCGTTGGCGTTGGCTCAATGGGGCGCCATCACGTTCGCATTGCTCGACAAACCGATGGAGTTGAGCTGGTTGCCCTTGTTGATCCAGCAGGAGATCGCTTTGGTGTCGGCAATGGCATGAAAGTTCTGCCTGGCGTTGATGACATGATTTCCCAAGGTATTGATGCGGCGATCGTTGCTGTACCGACGGTGTTCCATGAGCAAGCGGCACTGAGCCTTGCTGACGCTGGTGTTCACACATTGGTTGAAAAGCCACTTGCCACGTCATACGAAGCGGGCAAGAAGATCGTTGAAGCATTCGATAATGCTGGTGTTATCGGTGCTGTTGGCTACGTTGAGCGCTGTAACCCTGCGCTCATGCAAATGCGTCAGCGCATCGCTGGCGGTCAGCTTGGAAGAATTTTTCAGATTTCAACCAGGAGGCAATCACCTTTCCCGGCGCGCATCTCCGACGTCGGTGTAGTGAAGGATCTGGCAACGCATGACATTGATCTTGCGCAGTGGGTGACGGGGAGTAGCTATCGGACAATCTTTGCCCAAACGGCGTATCGTTCGGGACGCGAAGATGAAGACATGCTGGTTGCTTCGGGATGTTTGGATAATGGCATCTTGGTCAACCACCAGATCAACTGGCTTTCTCCCTATAAAGATCGCACGACGATTGTCGTTGGAGAGAAGGGGGCCCTGGTCGCCGATACTGCGATGGCGGACCTGACGTTCTACGAAAACGGCTCAACACGCGTTCAGTGGGATCAAGTGGCAGCTTTTAGGGGTGTCAGTGAGGGAACAGTGACTCGCTATGCGATTGATAAGCGTGAACCTCTTGTTGTTGAACAGGAGAACTTCCGCGATGCGATCAACGGTATAGGGGCGAATCATGTTTCGATGCGTGAAGCTTTAGAGACCCTACGAATCACGGAAGCGATACTGGAGTCTGCGCGCGAAGGGTACGCGGTGACCCTGTAACAAATAGGGGCTCAATGGCGTGATACTGGTGAATTCACATTGTTTCCATTAACAACATGTGTCACACTAGCAACATCTGTCACCGCGTTTTGGAGTAATTGTGCGCCGATTGTCTATTGTGTCGCTTCTGAGTGTGGGCGCGTTAGCTGCTGCTCTTGCCCTTCAGCCATCGACGCCTTCGACTGCTACTGACTTAGTTCTTCCCTCTGACATGGATGTTGCTCCTGCCACGGTTTCCATTGCTGATATTCATGGCATGGAAGACATCGCTGAAGCTCCCATGGAAGAAAAAGTCGCTCCAAGTGAATACGGAACTGGTGAAAGTGAAGATCCGTTCCTTGTTGAGGTTGAACAGCGCTCTCTTCACAATGCTTCCGAAGTAGTTCCCGAAGAGAATGAAGAATCTGTTCTGCACGTCGCGTCTGATCTTCCTTCAGGTGTTGTTATTGCCGGTGTTGTGTTCGAAGACGGTATTAAAGAAGGCGCAGTCACGATCGCATACCGAAGCGAAGCCGATGGTATGTGGTCTGGCTGGACAGACGTCGAACTTGAGGATGCTGTTGCTGAGACAATGACGCAGAGCACGAATCCCATTTATCTTGAGGATGCCTCGAAAATCGAAGCTGTCGTGAAAGCGGCGCCTGGCACTGATACTGATGTCCAGGCCCTGGGGAACGTTCATGTGAGCGTGGTGTACACCGAAACCCAGGAAAATGAACTTGGCTCTGATTCTTCGTTGAAGAAGGTTGACTTCAAGGAGCAACCGGGCGCGCGTGCAGTGAATACTGGTGTACGAGGCGCCTCGTACAACACTGGAATGCAGGGACTGAATATTTTGTCCCGTGGCGAATACGGTCTGCCATGGTCGTCAGGTTGGACTCCTGAAGCGATTAGGCCTCAGGGTGTTGTTATCCACCACACTGCCTCGGACAACAGCTACTCTAAGGCAAGCGCCGCGGCGACGGTGAAGGGTATTTGGAATTTTCACACCAACGTGAATGGTTGGGGTGATGTGGGCTACCACTTCCTCGTTGATCGCTATGGCACCGTATATGAAGGTCGCGAAGGATCTTTGACTGGCTTCTACGAAGGCGGTCATGCCTACGGTGCGAACACGAACACGCTGGGCATTTCTGTTGTCGGAAACTTCGTCTACGAAGAACCGCCATATGTAGCTCAGAACTCCGTGGCAAAGCTCGCTGCGTGGCTCTTTAAACGAATCGGTATCGAGGATCCCTACAAGGGCATCTGGGTTCAGGGGCAGCCAGCCGGTGGTCGTTGGATTCCAGCATTGTCGGGTCACCGTGACGTCGGGGGAACAGAGTGCCCAGGTCAAGCGTTCTATGACAAGCTTCCGCGTCTGCGTAAGGTTGTTGCCAGCCTCGTTAAAGGCAACAACGCTTGGATTGACGGAGCAGGCAATGTTCAGGAGACTCCCAGAGCTGTTCCCGCTGAAGGCGGACGTCTTTCGGGCGCAGACCGCGATTCCACCGCAATTGCCATTTCGCAAGCGCGTTTCCCCTCGGGAGCGACGACAGCCTATCTGGTGAACCGCCTGTCGCCGGTTGATGCTTTGGCTGCCGGCGTCGTTAAAGACGGGCCAATTCTCTTCGCTTCACGCGGGGGAGTGAAGCCTGAAACAGTCAACGAAATGAGACGCCTTGGTGTTTCAAAGGTCGTCATGGTTGGTGGAACCGGAGTCTTGCCAGATTCGCTCTGGAACTCGCTCCCGGGTGTTTCTCGAGTGCGCTTGGGCGGAACTGATCGTTTTGATACTGCTCGTCGTGTTGCTTCATACGTGTTTCCCACGACATCCGCAGCGGTTTACGTTGCAGATGGCTTGGGTGTGAACGGCGTTGGCTCAGCTGACGCTCTGGTTGCTGCAAACGCCGAAGACGGGCCGATTCTCTTGGCGAAGCCGGGAGTTGGCTTGGATAGTGCGTCTGCTTCTTTGGCATCAAAGCTGGGTGGAAAGAGGTATCAGCTGGGCTCGGTGTCGCTAGCTGCTGGTGCCACCTCGCTCGGAGGGACAGACCGGTACTCCACGTCGGTTGCTTCAGCGCGTCATTCGTATCCGACAAAGCCTTCAATTGTCTATCTTGTCCGCGGCGATGTTTTCATGGATGGTGTTGCATCAGGCACCCTCACGGATGGTCCTCGTCTGTTGACCGAAACCGCTTCACTGCCCTCCAGTGTCTGCGACTACTTGAAGGACGTTAAACCCAAGAAGGTTGTCGCTCTAGGCGGAACCGGTGCTGTTTCAGACGAAGTTCTCATGAAAGCCCGGATGTGCGCAAGTAGGTGACCAGAAACAGCAAAGTGGGCGCGAAAGGAGAATTCCTCACAACGCCCACGGTGTTTTCGGACTCCGCGCGCTCAGAAGGCTGTTGAGTGTGTGAGCTGACTGTAGATATCCCGTAGTTGTTCGATTGCGCGTGTGACACTGCGATTCTTTTTGACCCAGCGTGACGCATGCTGAGCGCGTTCTTCACGCTCAGATTCGTTCATGCTCAACAGGGCTGTCATCTGGGATGCAAGGGATTGCACATCGCGCTCCGTTACGAGATGTTCACTCCACGATGGTGCGACCATTTCAGGAGTTCCACCGACCCGATTCGCGATAACGGGGGTCCCGCACGCTTGCGCTTCAAGAAGGACAAGTCCGGCGGCTTCGGCTCTACCGTTCGTTGTTTGGGTGGGGAGTACGAGGCCGGTCGCGCAACGCATCCACTTGCGGACCTCTTCCTTTGTTGCGCGTCCGAGCACGTGAATTGATGGGTCGGCGGAAGCGGCCTTGTCGACTTGAGAACGTAGCGGCCCATCTCCGATCAGGACAAGGCGATGGGGGTACGAACTTAAGAGGGAATCGTGAGCAGAAAGCAGGTCGGGGATCCCTTTGAGCTCGCTCAGCGCTCCGACGAAAAGCAGGATTGGATCATCGGTGGCAAGCGGAGATTGTTCGCCGGTGATGGAAGAAGTGGCGGGAGTCCACCAGCTGGTGTCGACGCCTTGGTAATGAACAGTCAGTTTGCGGGCATCTACTCCAGATTGAACAGCTTTGTCAGCAAGGAACCTCGACACGGCGAGCACCTGTGTAGATTGATGGAACGCAGCCTCAATATTGAGGTCATTCCAATATGCGCCGGCTCTTCTCGGTATAGAGGGAAGATGGATTCCAAGGTTGGAATGATGATAGGCATCCCCGCCGTGCACGGTTGTCACCAGTGGAACACCGAGCTTGCGTGATGCTCGAGCCGCTGGAAGAGACCACGTTGCCTGCTGTTGATGAATGATGTCGGGGTGGCTGGCAACAATCATGCGTGTCATGGCGTGCCCATACGCCCATTTCGCAGCGCGTTGAACTGTAGGGGCAAGACGATCGGGAACCACCTGGAGAACAGGAATGCTCATTGATGGATCATCGATGAACGCCGTACGAGTCACGATGGTCCAGTCGATATCCGGCATTGCGAGCGCATGGGCGGTGGCGAAATACGTGGGAGGAATCGACAGAGTGCCTTTGGTCAGTGTGACTTTCATTCGGTATCTGCCTGTTCAACGGTCATGGGCGCCACGACACTAGTGCGTGGCGTAACGGGGTAAGACTCCGTATTGTCAGACTTATCCCAGACTCTAGCAACGCGAACCGTGAGCGCGGTGAGGCCGGCAAGTAACAGTGCCTGGACGATGGAGACAACCCAGAGCGTGGTGACGATCGGAAAGCCTGCGCCACCCATGATATGGATGATTCCAAGGGGAGTTGTCGCATACACGCACGCGAATGCGAGCATCAGACCTTGCCTGTCTGTGACAACGAAAACCGTTGAAATCGGCGATGTCACGACATTGAGCAGAAGCCAGGGGAGGAGGGCTTGAGCAATCAGCCCAGACTGTTCCCAACCGACCCCCAAATACCAGGGGAACAACGAAGGAGCGATCAAGGCAAGCAGAACGAAGGGACCGATGGAGGCGAAGAAGGATAAACGGATCGATCTACGGACTGTCATCAACAGCGTTCCGCGGGGTGCAACAGCGAGGGAACGATAGGTCACTTGAGAAACTGCGCTGGTGATCAGAGCTACGGGCGCTTGCATGAGGAGCCACGCTTTGGCAAACTGCCCCTGCGGATCAGCTGAATACCACACGCCAATGAGCAGGACGATTCCGTTGACTCGCACAGCGTCAACCAACGCATTGGGAGCGTTAAGTAACGGCATTCGCCGATAGCGGCGCAGGAGTTGCTTCGTGGTGCGTCCGCCAGTCTCGGGGGCGACGAGGCTCGATCGGCCACGATACAGCAGAGTAGAAGTAGAGAGGACCTGCCCGAAGAACTGGCTGAAAAGCTGACCCGTTAGGGGAGCTAAGCCAGCAAACGGGGCTCCGATGCGGCTCAACTCAATACCGGCAGAATTGAGCACCCTATTTGATGAAATGACTGAGAATCGTTCGACTCGAGTGAGCCAGTAATTCATCACTGACGTGACGGAAAGGCACATGACAACAATGCCTGACCAGCCAAGAATCCCCGCCAATTCCTCGTGGTTTAAAGCGCGGGAAATCGGGCGGGCAAAGATCCAACAGAATACGGATGTCAGTACTGCAACGATGGATGTCAGCGTGAGCGAAACGCGGACAAGGCGTCGCGCCTCGTTGTCACAGTCGGGAAGCACGATTGCCATGTCGTATCTGCCAGCACTCACGCCCGCGACAATCTGCGCAACAGCAAGGAACGCAGCAAATGATCCAATATCTTCGGGAGTATAGAGGCGCCCGATGATGGGGGTTGTCACAAGGACAATCAGCTGTGCAATGACGGTTCCCGTCAGAAGCGTCGAAATATGTGCCAGCTGAGGATGTTCAGCTCGCATTCGACGCAGGATAGACGGACCCATACGTGCAATTGTGCCATTACGGTGTCTGCTTGGAGTATCAGGGGAGAGTGCTGCACACTTAAAGAGTGAAACGACGACGCTCACCATCGCGATCAAAGGCTCGTGTCGTTATTGCGACCCGTACTTTTACGCCTGATCCAGCTGCCGCGGCACTTCGCTTGAGTGCTCTCGCTCGTGCCCTGCATGCGCGCGGGGCTCAGGTGAGTGTTTTCACCTCAAAACCCGAAAAATCACTGCGGAGCCTCCCACTCCCATCGTGGATGAACGATATCGACGTCAGGCGCTGGCCGGTTCTTCGTGACGCAACGGGAGCAGTACGCGGATACGTTCCCTATATATCTTTCGACGTTCCGCTCTTTTTCCGCCTGCTAACGGCGAAACGCCCAGATGCAGTGGTCAACGAACCGCCACCGACCACCGGTCTTGTTACCGCTATGGCATGCGGTATACGGCGTATTCCTCACATTTACTTTGCGGCGGATATCGTGTCGGACGCGGCGCGCGCCCAAGGAACCACTGGACTTGTCGTTGACGCGGTGACGTGGATGGAACGAACCGCAATGAAGCGAGCAACGGCAGTCATCGCCGTATCCCAGGGTGTCGCGGATCGAGTCCAGGCCATTTCAGGTCGGGAAGCAGTCGTCGTCCCCAATGGCATTGATACGACCCGCGATGAAACAAGCGACGGCAAATTGAGCGGGGATCGTGGCCTCGTCCCCGAAGGATTCCCCCAAACTTCAGGCCCCGTCTTCCTCTACGCGGGCACAGTCGCCCAGTGGCTCGCTCCGGAGATCTTTATCGATGCGTTCGAAAAGGTGAAGGAGAAGCTTCCGGAGGCGCGCCTCATTTATTTAGGGCAGGGGAGTGCGTGGGCGCAGTTGCGCGATCGCGCTCGCGGGATTGCTGGAATTGAATTCCACCCAACTGTCAGCGCCGAGGAAGCCCAACGCTGGTACGCGCTCGCCACTGCGTCGCTTGCCTCAATGAAGCCCGGCGCCTACGACTACGCGTATCCGACGAAGATTTTATCGTCCCTTTCAGCGGGAACTCCTGTTATTTTTGCTGGTCCCGGGCAGGCTGCACTCGACGTGGCGGAAGCAAACCTGGGGTGCGCAGTTGATGTAGATGTCGATGCGGTGTGTGATGCGATGGTTGAGCTGTCAACTCTTGATGACAATGATCCGCGCTGTGATCGTGCGCGCCTTCATCGCTGGGTTGTAGAACACCGATCGGTTGCGGTCTCATCTGCGCGAGCTACCGCAATCGTGCTGGAAGTGGCTCAATCTTCACGCTGAGTTTCAACAGGGGGTCACTTCGGGGAACCTGCGACTCAATGTGCTGATGTGGGAGCGAACTATTCGTTAAGAACATCCCAACATGTCGCGCATGATTCCGCGTGCGACTTCAGCTTCCTTCTCAAAGCAGAGCTCGGGTGCGGCGGTGTGCGAAGCCTGTTTGAATTGGTCAACCACTTCTGGTGTCAGCTGGCGCAGGGAATCAACGATTTGAGGAACCTCGTACCCGGCGGAGATGACGCCCAGTTCGTGTTTTTCGAGTAAAGCGGTCATTTCAATGCTCGGCCCAATTGCCAGGGCAAGACGTGCCTGCACAAAGTCGAAGAACTTATTGGGTAGCGTGAGGCGTGCGTTTGTTGTCACCGGTGGCATCCAGAATGCACCAATGTCGTAGGCGTTCAGGGTGGCCGGCAGGTCAGCGGGAGCGACAGGATCGTGGAAACGAACGAGGTCCGAACCGGATGCTCGCGCCTTCAATTCTTTGAGATAAGCGCCCTTATCCCCACCGGGCACCACGTACAGGTCAAGGCTGAAATCGCCGTCCGTAGCCAGGGCTGCGTCGATCGTTGTTTCGAGGCTACGCCCGGGCACTGCCGCACCCGAATGGACGATGCGTAGTGGCCCGTGTGTAGGAGTAGTTGATGGCGTGAGGTCCGCGAAAGGAGCGGCATTACGCATGAGCTGCGGGCGAACACCATAACGGCGCTCGTAGAGCTTCATAATTTCGGTGCCAACCGTCGTCGCATTCGCGACCCTGGGAAGATAACGCTCACAGACCGAATCGATCCACGGCGCAATAAGGATCCTCCACGCTGCAACGTGGGTGCGCTCTTCAGGTGCCCACTCGTGCAGGTCAGCCCAGATCGGTGCAGACTGGGCGGCCTCGTACGCAAGCGGAAGTGCGCGCGCATCGTTGGCGATCACTGCGTCGAAGTGACGTGCCCGTAAGTCGTCAATGACTGCGCGCGTGCCGGGGGCTGCCAAGTCCGATGCGCGGTGGCAATGAAGTGCCAAGCACGCAACTCCCAGGGGAGTCTGGGGCAACGAGGCCGCGCCTGCTGGGATTTCAACATGATGCGTGGAATAGGGCGTCGCAGGACCGTATCCGCAGGTCGTGATGTCACCAAACTCAGCAACGACGCTGAGCTGACGCAGTACGCGGGCATCGCGCATAAGCGGAGAAAATGAGAGGACCAGAATCTGGGGACGTGACATGGAATTCATTCTATCTATCTGCTGTGTGCGCCCACGGATACCGGCGCTCCGCGCGTGAATCAAGAGAGTCACGGCTTCTTCAGCGCATACTTGATGGCGAACAGAGCCCTGAAGGAGTACCCGTGCGTATCGCTGTTGTTGCCCTCGGAAAAATTGGACTGCCACTGGCCGTGCAGTATGCGATGAAAGGGCATGACGTCATCGGCGTCGACGTGAATGAAACGACCGTTGACCTGGTGAATAAGGGTGTCGAACCTTTCCCAGGTGAAGCGCACCTTGATGAATACGTGCGCGACGTTGTTGCTTCAGGGGGCTTGCGTGCGACAACGTCGTATGAAGAAGCGATTCCCGGCGCTGACGCTGTTGTCCTTGTCGTTCCGCTTTTCGTTAATGACAAGACGTGGGAGCCGGATTTCGGGTGGATGGATGATGCGACGCGCTCGCTGGCCACGCATCTCACTCCGAACACACTTATTTCCTATGAGACCACGCTGCCCGTGGGTACCACCCGCAACCGGTGGAAGCCAATGATCGAGTCGATTTCGGGATTGAAGGAAAAGCAAGACTTCCATCTCGTCTTCTCACCCGAACGCGTGCTGACCGGACGAGTCTTTGCTGACCTGCGTAAATACCCGAAGCTGGTTGGTGGGCTGAACGATGCGGGAACAGCGGCGGGCATTGCTTTTTATGAAGCGGTTCTCGACTTCGATGAGCGCGCTGACCTGCCTTCCCCCAACGGAGTCTGGGATATGGGAAGCGCCGAGGCTGCAGAGATGGCGAAACTCGCTGAAACTACCTACCGCGATGTCAACATTGGCTTGGCCAACCAGTTTGCAGTCTATGCGGACAAGGTGGGGATTGATGTTGAGCGAGTGATCGACGCGTGCAATTCCCAGCCCTACTCGCATATCCACCGTCCGGGGATCGCAGTGGGAGGACACTGTATTCCCGTCTACCCGCGTCTCTACCTGTCGACCGACCCGGATGCATCGATCGTGCGCACTGCGCGTTCCTACAACGCGACGATGCCGGAATACGTTGTGTCTCGCGCGGAGTCCGTGCTGGGTTCGCTAGCGGGGCTACGAGTTGCGGTTCTAGGTGCCTCGTACCGTGGGGGAGTGAAAGAGACGGCGTTCTCCGGCGTGTTCGCCACGGTTGAGGCTCTGCGCGCTCGCGGGGCAAACGTCGCCGTTCATGATCCGATGTACTCAGACGATGAGTTACGAGGCTTCGGTTGGGAGCCGTATCATCTGGGGGCTGATGTGTGCGACTGTGCCATTGTTCAGGCCGATCATGCACTGTACCGCACGCTCACCCCAGCGGATTGCCCAGGAATTCGTCTGCTACTCGATGGGCGTCGCGTGACCTCACCCGAGTTGTGGGCGGGGGTGCCACGCGTCGTTATTGGTGAATAACGTGCCAGAAAGTCGATGAAGTGCACGTATTTGCTTCGTTGAAGTCGATTGAAAATATGTGAAATACGCAAAAATGCGTGACATCACCACGCTGTATGTTCATAATTATTTACACAAGGCTTATGTTTGAACGTGAGTCTCGGAAAACAATTCTTGAACGGATGGCTGATGTCTGCACCACTGTCACATGCGCAATTCGATGTTCTTTACGCAGTGAACTGTAACGAAGAAACGCTC
Organism: Pauljensenia sp. UMB6358; assembly: GCF_030216865.1. Classification (NCBI taxonomy): domain Bacteria; kingdom Bacillati; phylum Actinomycetota; class Actinomycetes; order Actinomycetales; family Actinomycetaceae; genus Pauljensenia; species Pauljensenia sp. UMB6358. The sequence goes on from NZ_JASOMS010000010.1 coordinate 61,183, forward strand.
ACTCAGCGTGAGATCCAAGCAATAACGGGTATGTCACTAGGACGTGTGAACTCGGCTGTTCGTGAGCTTGAAGCGAGCGGGTATCTTGCGGCCCGTCAGATCACTGACGCTGGCCTGGAAGCTCTCGCGCCATATGCTGTCGATAACGCAGTCATTATGGCAGCAGGTCTCTCATCACGTTTTGCCCCCATCTCCTATGAACGACCGAAGGGGACCCTGCGTGTTCACGGAGAGGTTCTGATCGAACGCCAGATCGAGCAGCTCCACGAAGCCGGAATTACAGACATCACCGTTGTTGTCGGTTACAAGAAGGAATACTTCTTCTACCTCGTCGAAAAATACGGCGTGAAAATCGTTGTGAACTCCGAATACGCCACGCGAAACAACAATGGTTCGCTGTGGCTGGTACGCGACAAACTGGCCAATACCTACGTCTGTTCGTCCGACGATTACTTCACCGAGAATCCTTTCGAATCCCACGTTTACCGCGCCTACTACTCTGCCCAGTATGTTGAAGGTGAGACCGATGAGTGGTGTCTGACAACCGGCGCTGGCGGTCGCATTACCGGCGTTGAAGTTGGCGGACATGACGCGTGGATCATGCTTGGCCACGTCTACTTCGATCGTGAATTCTCAGCCACGTTTGTGGAGATCCTCGAGCGCGTTTATCACCTTCCAGAAACCGCCCCGAAGCTCTGGGAACAGATCTATGTCGACAATATCAAGCAGTTCTCGATGGTCATGCGCACATACCCTGCTGGCCTGATTAACGAATTTGATTCTCTTGATGAACTTCGCTCTTTTGACCCGTTCTTCATGGAGAACGTTGACTCCGAGATTTTTGACAACATCACGGCAACATTGAACTGCGATGTGAATGATATCCAGGATGTCTACCCCCTCAAGCAGGGAATTACTAATCTGTCATGCCACTTTGCTGTGGGAGACAAAGAGTATGTCTATCGCCATCCGGGCCTGGGAACTGACAAGATCGTGGACCGACAAGCCGAAAGCGAAGCACTGAATCTGGCGAGTGAACTGGAACTAGACTCGACATTCCTTGCTTCCAACCCGATTCAAGGATGGAAGATCTCTCGCTTTATCCCCGATTGTCGCAACCTTGACGTGACGAATCCCGACGAGCTTCGTCGCGCGATGCAGATGTCCCGACGCCTACATGACAGCGGGAAGACTCTCACGCGCAACTTTGACTTCGTCACTGAAGGTCTGCGATACGAAGAGATTCTGAAACAGTTTGGTCCCATCGACGTACCTGGATATGAGGAGCTTCGCACCAAGGTCCTTCGGCTGAAGACACACGCCGATGCGGACAACTTCCCGCTGGGTCCCAGCCACAACGATTTCTTCAACCTGAACTTCCTTGTTTCTCAGAACGGGCATCTTGACCTGATCGACTGGGAATACGCGGGGATGTCCGATATCGCTGCTGACTTCGGGACAATGGTCGTCTGCGCGACCGATCTCACCGATGAGCTTGCTACCCAAGCCCTCGAATACTATTTTGGCCGAACACCCACCCCAACCGAACAGCGTCACTTCTGGTCATACGTTGTCTTTGCCGGGTGGTGTTGGTACATCTGGTCCCTCGTAAAGGAAGCAGAGGGCGACAACGTCGGTGAATGGCTGTACATCTACTACTCGCACGCAACCGGAAAGCTCAACGAATTACTTGCTGCGTACGAGAACGCCGAGCTGGATAATTGAAGAGGAGACACGCAATGAAGTGGGGTATTTTTTCGGGTGCTCTCTGGGGCTTGGACACATCGATCCTGGCTCTCGCACTAGTCTTTGTCCCGTTCCTCGATGCGTCAGAATCATCGCTTTCATCAGCGCTACTGCACGATGTGACGGCCGCCCTGGTCCTGCTTGTTTATATGGGCCTGAGAGGTCGTCTACGTGACTCTTTAGCTGCGGTGAAGACTCGATCGGGTCGAGCCGTCATGCTCGGCGCATTGCTGGGTGGTCCGTTCGGTATGACCGGGTACCTGATTGCGATCAATCACATCGGGCCGGGCTTTACGGCCATCATTTCCACCTTCTACCCGGCCGTGGGTACCGTTCTGGCGTTCGTATTCCTGAAAGAACGTATGAGCCCCAAGCAGATTATTGCTTTGCTCGTAGCTCTTGGAGCCATTGTGATGATCGGCTATTCGTCCACGCAGACGGTTACCGAGGGCAACCCTGTCCTTGGCGTCATTGCCGCTCTTGCCTGTGTTTTTGGTTGGGGCTCCGAAGCTGTCATTCTCGCGTGGGGAATGCGTGACGATGCCGTTGACAACGAGACTGCCCTCCATATTCGTGAAACAACATCGGCGCTCGTGTATGTCATTGTTGTTGCTCCGATCGCTGGGGTCGTCGGGTTTACCCTCCGTGCAATCCCGACGGCGGGAACTGGTGTGATCGCGATTGCCGCAATCGCCGGAACGGCTTCGTATCTCTTCTACTACAAGGCCATCGACACAGTCGGCGCCTCGCGAGGGATGGCACTGAACATCTCTTACTCTGCGTGGGCGGTGATCTTCGCATTCCTTTTGCAAGGGACCGTTCCCAGCGTCCTACAGATCGTGTGCTGTGTGGTTATCTTGGTGGGTACGGTTCTGGCTGCTACGCCGAACTGGAAGGAACTGCGTTCGCAGTTCACATAGGATCCTGGTCAAAAAAGGTGTGGCCTCCCTGTCTGTAGGGAGGCCACACCTATATGAACGCGAAGTCAGTTCTTTGCCATGATCTGGTTGATGATCGTTGGATCGCCCCAAACGCCGGGGGAGTCATAAGGACGATCGGGGAAGGCGCCGTACTCGAGTGTCAAAGAAAGATTGTTTTCCTTGATGTATGCCTCAACGCGGTCAGCCAATGAGATCGGTTGACCCGAGCACGCGTTAATGATGCCCGTGTACTCATCCTGCGTCACGATCGCGGCGATCTGTTGCGCTAGACCATCAACGGAAATGAAATCGTACAGATTCTTTCCCATGGTGAAGGGGAAAGATGTCTTGCCTTCTTCATCAGCCTGAAGAAGCTTGCTGAAAATGGAATTACCGAATTTGTCATCGCCGACGATGTAGTAGCCACGGATCCATTGCATCAATGAGCCAGTTTGAGAAGCGCGAATAGCGGTGAGATCACGCAGAGCATTCTTTGCTACTCCATAGAGGGACGCGGGGTGGCAGGGGGTGTCAGCATCAATAGCACCTTCCCAATATCCGACCTCATGCATTGAGCCCATCACTGCAATCTGAGACAACCCACCTTCAAGAAGATGTGAGATGAAGTGGTAGTGGGAAGCCAAATCGTCCACATGCGCCTGAGAATTGTGCTTGAAACCGTCCCTCCAGGCCATGTGAAGCACAACATCGGGCTTGCCTAGCTGCTCGTAGATGTCAGCGTCGCCTGAAAAGATATTGACGTTCAGGCGTTTAGCGCGTTCATCGATTCCGTCAAACTTCAAATCCACGACAGAAACATTGACGTCATGCTTCAGCAGAGCGTCGACGACATGGCGACCAATATAGCCACCGGCACCAGTAACGAGAACAGTCTTTCGCATAGGTGTGATGGTATCAGTTGGCTTTGCCATTACCTCGTATAAAACGAGCTAAATCAGACACCGTGAGCTGAAAAATATAGGTGAGGGTTCGCGCACTATCTTGGCGTTCCCTGTAGGTTCTGCCGAGATAATAATCGAGCAACTAAGATGGAGTTATCTGAAAGGTAGAAGCCAGACCCGTTGTCTACCTTCCCCCGAAGAATCTGAGAGATTGAGCTATGCATACCCTCGACATTATGTTGCCGTTTTGGGGCGAACCGTCGTACCTCTTTGAAACAGTAGAGGCCGTTCGTAACCAAAGCGTGGGCGGATGGAAGTTGACGGTTGTTGATGACTGCTACCCAGATCCGCAGGTGGGCGAGTACTTCTCGCACCTTGATGACGAGCGCGTGACTTATATTCGCAATGAAAACAATCTGGGCATCACTCAGAACTATGAGCACTGCGTTGAACTTGCCTCGGCGGAGCTCATTATGTTGCTTGGATGCGATGATGTTCCAGAACGCGACTTCGTCGAACGAATCTTGAAGCTTCACTCTGAATTTCCCTCTGCATCCATTATCCAGCCGGGAGTTCGAATCATTGATGAGAGCAGCTCTGCGGTCACTCCTGTTGTCGACCGGGTTAAGTCCCTACTGCGACCTGATGCGCAGCGGCCTCGTCTGTTGTCCGGTGAGGATCTTGCCGTATCGCTGTTGCGAGCCGATTGGTTGTACTGGCCTTCGCTCGTCTTCAAGCGTGAGGTTTTTGAAACAACGCAGTTCCGTCCGGGTTTCCCGATTATTCAGGATCTTGCGCTTGTCATGGATGTCATCGTGGCTGGAGGCTCTCTGCTCTTCGATCCCTATGTATGTTTTGCATACCGTCGTCACGCTGAATCTGCATCGTCGACTGCACTTTTTGATGGCCGTCGTTTCCAAGGAGAACGCGATTACTTTGCGATTGCCGAGAAGCTCGTATTGAAGAATGGCTGGAGGCGCGCTGCACGTGCTGCGCGTATTCATTCAACGTCGAGAGCACATGCTCTGACTTTGCTTCCCCAAGCCTTGAAGCAGAAGGATAACGCGGCTGTCTCGCAACTTCTGAAGCATGTGATTTCGTAGTGTGTCAGAGCACACTGAAAGAGGTTGGTGGGTGCTTCTGAAAAGCGCCCACCAACCTCTTTCAGTGAATGGCTATCACTTCGTTGGAAGGCAATGGCGGAAATGAGGGAAGTGAGTTCTCTGTAGCGAAAAGCCTTGTTTGCTGAGGCTTACTAACGAGCAGCTAAGGAGAGCTCTCCCCAGGGGGATTTTCCGCGAACCCAACGCATCGTTGCACGTTCAACACCCAACCAGCTCGCTGTCGCCAAGATGACAGTGATGAACGTGGCAACCATTAAAAGGAACCAGAACCCCATCGTGTGAACGCCGAACAGGATAAGAAGCTGAAGGACGGGGAAGTGGAAAATATACACGCCGTACGAGATGTCATGAACCTGAATGAGTTTCGGAGAGGGGAGAACAGCTCCCAGCCAGAGGATCACGTAGGCCATAAATGGTGATGCTGCTTGCTTACCGAAACCGTCCGAACCGTAGATACACGCAAGCGCAAGGATGAGGGAAACAAAAGCGTACTCCCATCTCATTGGCAACTTATCGCCTAGCTGGAAGATAATCGCGCCCCCAAGGAAGTACGGGAGCATAAAGATGAGTAGCTGAAAATCGCCACTATTTCCAACGTAGGGAAGGAACCAACCGATTCTCGCGTGAATTGCTACCGACACGAGGAATAGCAGGATTGTTGGCCACACGTGGTTCTTTGTGAACGCCCATGACAGGAAGACACCGATGATGATGTAACACCAGAACTCGTAGTACAAACTCCAGAGGGAACCATTCCAAGCCGACGGATAAGGCACCGATGCAAGAGTGCCCGAGACATCGTAGTGATTAATTAAAAGGAAGATATTCGAGTAAATGTAGTGGAGTGGCGTAGTCGGAGTTGCGAAGAACCCGTCGAACGAGTGCTTTTCAACGTAATAGGCAATCGGTGCGAAGATGAAAGCAACCGCAACGAGGGACAGCAAGAATCCGGGATAGATGCGAGTAATGCGATTCATCAAATAGTGTGCGCCATTACTTCGAGTTCGTGCGCCCGTGATAAGAAAGCCGGAAATACCAAAGAAACCAACGACTGCCCAGCTACCCAGGTGTTGTCCCTGCCAGACAACACCATCTCCAACACCTGCCAGAATCTGGGCGTGAGAAAACACAACCAGAAACGCAAGGGCTAATCGCAGGAGGTTGAGGGCGTTATCGCGAGAGCCAAGATCTCGCGTATATGGTTGGGGCAGATGCATGGTCACTTAGTGTAATGGACGCATATCTGGCTCCCCTTGATCGACTCTTGTTTCTCGTGTGCAACCTACGACAGCGGTGAACAACGTGGATGTGCATGTGAATTCTTGTGGCGTAACGAGTCTGGGATCATTGTTGAAGCACGATGTGTTTCTCGGCTGAAATACTCTCCTGTGCGATAATCGGGTAACGATCAAGTTGGAATGATGCTCGAGTTTAAGGACAACGTATGGCAACGCCTGATGCATTTTCAGATCCGGAGCAACTTGCGAAGATTCAGGCAGTTCTCCTAAAGATTCTGAAGGATTTTGATCAAGCCTGTCGCGAGCTTGGGGTCGAGTACACGGTCTACGGTGGAACATCTATTGGGGCTGTGCGGCATCAGGGGTTCATCCCGTGGGACGATGATGTTGACGTGCTTATGACTCGTGCCGATTACGAGCGTTTCCTTGCCGAGGCGCCGAAGATTATGTCGAAAGACTATCGTTTCGACAATACGCGTACGGTGCCAGAATATCCCTTCATGTTTACCAAACTTGGGCTGGATGGAACTGTCTTCATTCCTGAGTTTGGCAAGGACTCGAAGTACCGGATGCGCCTAGCAATCGATCTACTCCCTCTCGATAATGTTCCGGGCGATGATCCTGCAGCGGTTAAAGCAATGAGTCGCAGAACATGGGTGTGGGGTCGTCTGCTCTACGTACAGGGAACCCCGACTCCCTACTTGATTGACACACACGGCTTCAAGCGTTTTGCGATCCACAGTGCAACCTCGCTTGCTCATTGGGCTATGCGTTTATTCCGTGTAACCCCACAAATGTTGCAGAACAAGTGGGATAAGGCTGCTCGTCGTTTCGAATCGGTTGATACAGGGATCTACGCTGACTTTTCGATGCGTGATCCGTGGAACTGGACAGTGACTCGCGAGGAGCTCTTCCCAGCTCTGGATGTTCCGTTTGAAGACATTACGGTCAAACTCCAGCGCGAGTACGACGCGGTTCTGACACGTTCGTACGGCGACTACATGCAGATGCCACCGGAAGAGAAGCGCCGTAACCATAAGCCGGTAGAAATCGATTTCGGTCCCTACGAAAGCCTCGCCTGAGAGAAGGACGAGTCCATGTCGGACGCCAGTGCCAGTAGTTCTCTCAAACGTGACTACTTTTGGAATACTGCATATTCTCTGATGCAGTCTGCTGCGACGGTAGTCATGTTGATCGTTGTCACTCGTGTTCTCGGTATTGAGATTGCCGGCTTATATTCGTTAGCAATTGCGGTCGGTCAACAATTCCAGACGCTGGGAATGTTTGAAGTACGCACGTACCATGTGACAGATGCGTCGGGGAAGTTTACTTTCGGCACCTATCATGCAACTAGAATCTTGACCGTCGGTGCAATGATTATTGGCATTGCAGGATACGCGGTTGTGAGTGGCGATGGGCTCTCCGCTGTGATGCTCATGATCCTGGTTGCCTCGATCCGCGTCTTTGATGCGTTCGAAGATGTTTACTACTGCGAGCTTCAACGTAGTGGCCATCTGGATATTGCTGGTGCAGCAGGGTTCTGGCGTACTTTTGTCACTACAGCTGTATTTAGCGCCGGGCTTGTCATTACGCAGAACCTTTGGATAACAGTAATTGCAACTTTGGTTGCGTCGCTCGTAGCGATGATCGTTCTATTTGTTCCTCAGAGCGTGCGACTTTTTGCTTTCAAACCGCTATGGACAAAACGCGAGATTTCTGCTCTCCTCATTGATTGTCTACCGCTTGCTCTTGCATCGTTTATTTCCATGTATCTTGCGAATGCTCCACGTTTCGGTATTGACCGTTACTTGGGCCTGACAGAACAGGGTATTTTCGCAATTCTTTACATGCCTGCGGTAGCAATCAATTTGCTGGCATTGGTTGTCTTTAGACCACTTCTGACACAGATGGCTCATCATTGGGTTCGCCACAACTGGTCAGGATTTGTTGGGATCGTGCGTCGCGGGCTTACCGCTACAGCGGGCGCATTTGTCGCGGTTGCGATTGTGACCTACTTTATTGGTGTTCCGATTCTCAATCTTGTTTTCGGTAAAGATATTGCTCCATATCGAACGGAGCTGATCGTTCTTGTCTTTGGTGGAGCCATGAACTCTGCCAGTGTGATTCTCTATTACGCGATTACGACGATGCGCCAGCAGAAGCTGGTCTTTGTAGGGTACGCCGTGTCAGCGTTGACGATTGCAGCTCTTGTTCCCATTCTGATCCCGCGTTATCAGATTATGGGTGCTTCGATTGCCTATGGGATAGCGATGACCGTGCTCTCCATGATCTTCGGACTCGTACTGGTGGCGAACAGGGATAAGAAAGCCGTCGAACAGTAGTCGTATGTGAGAGCCGAAACAACTTCAATCCCAACGCGGGGTACACTCTGTTCACTTTTTAGCTGAAAGACCGCTTCATCAGGGCAACGATGTGGAACCCGTAGTTTTTGGCGGTCGCCCACCCGCGGTGTTGGGGATTTTCTTGAATGCCGAGGTATTCAACGATGGGCGCGCTTCCCCTTAAAACGTAGGCGAACCGTTGATCTACCAAGGGGTAGGCAAGACTAGATTCAGTTGCATGTGGGTCAGCGTATGCGCGTAGGTGCTGGACTTGTGCCCGCAGACCGGTGCGCACGTCGGGGAAGCCGTTGCCTTGTGCTCCGTTACCTGTTGCGGCAAGTCCTGCGAAGTTGAACTGTTGGATCTTGACGTCGCCACCGAATGAGAGCCACGCGGTTTCTAGCATGGACTGGGCAAAGACAACTTCCGGGTTGATGCCTTCGGCTATTGCCTCGTCATAGAGGATCGAGAAGAAGTCTAAAGCGGTGGGAGCGCCCCCAATGCTGAGTGCACCCGAGGGATAGGAGTGACCCGATTGGGCGTATGCGTTCAGCATTGCTTGGATTGTTGTGGCACGGTTTGTGTGGGGGGCTCCCATGATCGGCGTAGGAGTAAACCACGTTCCGTCGGAGGCAAAGTAGTAGGTGGCCGAATCAATGTCCTGCTGGCCTGTGACCATTGCTCCTGAAGGGGCTAGGTAGTACCAGGTGCCGTTGTTTTCCAGCCAACCGGTTTTCATGGCGCCTGATGCTTCAAAGTAATACCAGGTTCCGTTCACTGATCGCCAACCGGTTGCCATTGCTCCGGAGGTGGTGAGGTAGTACCACGTGCCACCGTTGTCGACCCAGCCGGTTTTCATTTCGCCGCTCTGGGTGAAGTGGTACCAGGTGTTGTTGACGAGGGTCCAGCCGGTGGCCA
>NZ_JASOMS010000107.1:0-306 GCF_030216865.1 Pauljensenia sp. UMB6358
TTCGTAGTGTCAGTTATAGGAGCGCTCGGAGTGGGGAAGGCCTCGGCCGCGTCGGCATCAGTCTGCGGGGCCTGGCGGCTTTCGCCCTTGGGGTGCACGGGAGCGAAAGCTGGAGCAGCCGGCCGGGTTTCGGCCACTACGGTGGCTTCTTCGTTGGCCTGCGCTAGCGGTTCGGCCTGTGCTTCGCCCTGGTCTGCTACTTCGGCTTCTTCAGTAGTTTCTTCGTCCGTGCCCTCTCCTGTTTCTGCTTCGCTAGGCGCTTCGAGGGCGGCCGCCGGCTCTTGGACGGGCTGGGCCGGTTCGGCC
>NZ_JASOMS010000108.1:0-304 GCF_030216865.1 Pauljensenia sp. UMB6358
TTATTTTGTAATGGGAGGAAACTTAGAAGGAGGAAACTTAACTAAATTTCCTAATATCATAATAGCACCAACCATACTCTCATTTTATCTCCTCTTGTAACTCCTTGAGTGCTTGGCCATGCAAACGCATGGTATGCTGATAACTCCAATGATTATCTACCGCAACCTGCTCCCAAGTTTTCTCGGTAAGATAGTAACTTCTCAGCACATTCCGATACCGCACATCTTCCAGCTGATCAATTAAATGAGAAACTTCAATTTTAAGATCAATTAACTGATCAACCTTTCGATTAATTTCCTCGCC
>NZ_JASOMS010000109.1:0-302 GCF_030216865.1 Pauljensenia sp. UMB6358
TAGAAACCTTAGACGGGCTGCGATTCACCCCCACATACGGGCCAGACTCGCGCCCTACATGGTGGAACCCGCAAATATGGGACGGGCGAATCCCACGAGGGGAAGTAGACGCAGCAGTACGCGAAATCTTCGCCACCTACGAAGTCGCCCGCATGTACGTTGACCCCAGATTTTGGGAAACACAAGCAGACGCCTGGGCCCGCGACTTCGGCGAAGACAAGGTCATCCAATGGCCAACCAACAAAATCAACCGCATGTTCGAAGCGCTCACACGCTACATGGAAGATCTCAGCGAGGGTCTG
>NZ_JASOMS010000110.1:0-302 GCF_030216865.1 Pauljensenia sp. UMB6358
GTGCGCACCTACTACGGGGCAACCAGCAAGGCCGAGCGAGACGAGACAGTCCGCGCTTTTCAGGCGGGCAAGGTTGATGTGCTCATCGCACAAATCACCGCTGCGGGAGTCGGTCTCACCCTCACGCGCGCCCAGGACGCCCTTTTCGTGGAAACCGAGTGGACACCCGCACTCGTCACACAAGCCGAAGACCGCATCCACCGCATCACGCAAACCAGCCCCGTCGCTATCACCACACTGATCGCGCAGGGCACGCTCGACCCAGTCATCCACAAGGTGCTCACCAGCAAAGCCGTCACGCT
>NZ_JASOMS010000111.1:0-302 GCF_030216865.1 Pauljensenia sp. UMB6358
TGTGGTGTGTGAAGAAATGCTGCGACGAACTTAAACGCATAAATACGGAATTTGTTCGCGATCAAAACAAGGAAAGGAACCAGCTATGAATGAACAACTGTCTGCGGCGGAACGCCTCGCATTCCACTTAACCGCACTTGAAAAGAACGGAGAAAACCTCGTCGGATACGTACTCGTGACAGTCTCGCCAGATGACATCAAAATCGCAAGCGCGCATGCGGATATCTCATACGGCGCGCTCGCGGTCGCAGATACCCGCTTTCCCAAAAAAGTGCGCGAACAGATCCTTGAAGTTATCCACA
>NZ_JASOMS010000112.1:0-301 GCF_030216865.1 Pauljensenia sp. UMB6358
TACCCGCAGCTGTTTGAGCGAGTGGTTCAATGGACTAAGAAGGGCCGCATCGTCCCGGTAGGCGGAATGTGGGTGGAACCTGATGCTGTTCAGCCCTGTGGGGAATCGATGTGTCGGCAAATGCTGTATGGCCAGCAGTATTTCCAAAATAAGCTTGGCAAACGGTGCCAGGGGGTCTGGCTTCCTGACTCCTTTGGCTACTCTGCGGCATTGCCACAAATAGCTAAATTGGGTGGGGCAAAATGGTTCCTCACGCAGAAGATTTCTTGGAATCAGACGGACGTCTTCCCGCATCACACGT
>NZ_JASOMS010000113.1:0-300 GCF_030216865.1 Pauljensenia sp. UMB6358
TCTATCTTTAAGAGACATAATACTTTCCTATTTAAAAAATGCGGTACCAATTCTGACAAAAGTCGAACCATTTGCAATAGCTATTGTATAATCACGGCTCATTCCCATACTTAAATCAGTAAAAGGCATATTAGGTAACTGTTTACGTTGTAATCTTTGCTGTAATTTATAGGCTTGTTGGAAAATGGCATTTAATTCCGCTTCATCTGCTTCAATCGGTGCCATTGTCATCAAACCTACAATCTGAATGTTTTCAAGTTTTTCTAGCTCAGGTAAAATCGTATCTATTTCCTCTATAGC
>NZ_JASOMS010000114.1:0-300 GCF_030216865.1 Pauljensenia sp. UMB6358
TCGGGCTTCGACCTCAAGATCGTCCAAGTCCCACCACGTCATCGTATCGAGCACGCTGCGCTCCAGTTCAGTCCAGCCGTCCCAGTTCAACTCTGTGCGGTGCACGTGCGCAACGAAGAACCATTCCTCCTGGCGCGCTGTCACGTTGAGAAAATCGAACAGCGCGCGCCGATGCAGGACAGGGCCGACAAGACGAGTCGGATCCAGGGCGATCCCCGTCTCTTCACGAATTTCGCGCACCGCCGTCTGCTGCAGTGTTTCGCCTTCTTCCTGCCCGCCTCCTGTGGTGAACCACCAGGA
>NZ_JASOMS010000115.1:0-299 GCF_030216865.1 Pauljensenia sp. UMB6358
GGTGGCAAAGGTGGGTCTGACTTTGACCCGCACGGGCGCTCCGACAACGAAGTGATGCGTTTTTGTCAGGCCTTTATGAGTGAACTGTACCGTCACATCGGCCAGTTCACAGACGTACCTGCCGGCGACATTGGCGTGGGTGGGCGCGAAATCGGTTACCTGTTTGGTCAATATAAGAAACTGACCAACCGCTTCGAAGCAGGCGTCTTGACGGGGAAGAAGCTCGGCTGGGGCGGCTCGCTTGGGCGCACGGAAGCAACCGGTTACGGCACGGTCATGTTCGCCCAGTCCATGTTGGG
>NZ_JASOMS010000116.1:0-299 GCF_030216865.1 Pauljensenia sp. UMB6358
CAGTATGCCTACGATCCAAATGCGGCGTTCCACCTTTGCTTGCATAAATTTCAGCAATCGGTGCTGGCCAACCACCCCGTTCCAATTCCTTTTGTGCATAAGGAATCTTGCTATTTTGCACGATGAAAAATTGACTGCCATTTGTATTTGGACCAGCATTAGCCATTGAAAGTGCTCCACGGATATTATACAATTCTGGTGAAAATTCATCTTCAAACATTTCACCATAAATGGATTCGCCACCCATACCCGTACCAGTTGGATCTCCACCTTGAATCATGAAATCCTTGATAATGCGG
>NZ_JASOMS010000011.1:0-52951 GCF_030216865.1 Pauljensenia sp. UMB6358
CCCTCAAGGTGGCCGCCACATGCATATACGAGTGGGGGAATGAGCTAGCGTCGGGCTACCTGCGCAGTTGCAAGGAATACCGGGTAGTCACGCCCCGACTTCGAAATCGTCATCACCGTGGAGACGAGGATATTCTGGCAGCCACATTCGTGGAGCAACTGCTCAACGAGAGCACGTTCGGTGCCGTGATGAGCCGGAACAATATCCCCGTCAGCATGGTAGGAACCGTCGTCCGCATCCATATCCGCCAGAGCAACCCAGCCACCCGGCCGCACTCGGTCCACAAGCGCACGGGTCACCGAGCGCTGATCCTTCATATGATGCAGAGCCATCAGCGACACAATGACGTCATATTCCTGGGAGGGAACTTCGCTGACCCACTGCTCCGCGTCACAGAACAGGGCATCCATGCGATCATTCAGGCCGGCATCCGCAATGTTGCGGTGAGCAACTTCCAACATTCCCTGAGACGTATCACCCAGACTTACGTGATCGGCATGGGAGGACAGAGCCAGCCCCAGCAGCCCAGTCCCAGAACCGATATCGAGCCAGTGACCTCCCGAAGGGAGTCGTCGCATTATTTCTGAGGCGACGGTGCGTGCGCGTTCCCCGCGTACGGGAGAAGAATCCCACTGCTCCGCGTGGGCATCGAACGGAGAATTGGGCGTAGGAAAAGACGAAAGCATGGGAACAGTGTATAGGCGCCTGTCTAGGGCGTGCTGCCCGCTTGAGGCGTGAGGTGTGGAATGAAGAAGAGAAATGACGGCATCGAAAAGGAAAGGAGCGCGTGGGGAGGAATAGCGCAGGGGGATGTCCGCCTCGTCGGGGAAAAGGATCCGCATGGCGGACGTTTCCGCGCACACAGACGCAGCTCAGCACACTGGATGTATGCGCACGATCAAATTGGCCGTGATTCCCGGCGACGGTATCGGTAAAGAGGTTGTTCCCGAAGGCCTGAAGGTTCTGACCAAGGTCCTTGAAGGTTCCGACCTGGAACTTGAAACGACTCAGTTCGATCTGGGCGCTGACCGCTGGCACCGCACCGGTGACACCCTGACCGACGAAGATCTTGAAGCAATCAGGGGAAACGACGTCATCCTTCTGGGTGCTGTTGGTGACCCGTCGGTTCCCTCCGGTGTCCTTGAGCGCGGTCTGTTGCTGAAGCTCCGCTTCGCTCTTGATCACTACGTGAACCTTCGTCCCTCGAAGTACTACGAAGGCATTGCCTCGCCGCTGCGCATTCCCGACAACACAGACTTCGTTGTTGTCCGTGAAGGCACGGAGGGCCTCTACTGTGGCAACGGCGGTGCCGTCCGCGTCGGCACCCCGCACGAGATCGCAACCGAGGTTTCAGTCAACACTGCTTTCGGTGTTGAGCGCGTTGTACGCTACGCGTTTGAAAAGGCCAACGCTCGGCCTCGTAAAAAACTTACTTTGGTGCACAAACACAATGTCCTCGTGAACGCCGGACACCTCTGGCGCCGCACAGTCGAAGCCGTCGGAGCCGAATACCCTGACGTCGCCGTCGACTACTGCCACGTTGACGCGGCCACGATCTACATGGTCACCGACCCGCAACGCTTCGACGTGATCGTCACCGACAACCTGTTCGGCGACATCCTCACCGACGAAGCGGGCGCAGTCACCGGTGGCATCGGCCTGGCCGCATCGGGCAATATCAACCCCGACGGCGCATTCCCGTCGATGTTTGAGCCCGTCCACGGCTCTGCTCCCGACATTGCAGGCCAGGGCAAGGCTGATCCGACTGCAACGATCTCCTCGGTCGCACTGCTGCTTGATCATATTGGCAAGCCGGAACTGGCAGCCAAGGTGGAAGCCGCCATCGAAAAGGACATGGCCGATCGCGCTGCCGCCGATAAGGCAGGCACTCCGCTGGTTCGCTCCACCTCCGAAATCGGAGACGCGATCTGCGTGGCACTTGCCTGAGCGTATTCTCACCGACTGATGCTCGCCTAGGTTCACATGACGGAACCTTGGCGAGTGTCGTCGTATCCACACATATCCTTGACGTAACGCCTACGAAGAGGAGAAATAATGGCGATCCAAGAGCATGTGCCTACTCAGTTGGAATCCTTGGCTGCTCAGCCGATTGGATCCGGTGACGAGCTTGCAGGTCGTTTCCCTCTTACCGTCAACCCGAATCCTGCGTCGCAGGCAGAATACGACGCGGTGATGAATGATCTGACCTTCGGCTGTCAGTTCACCGATCACATGGCCCACATGCGCTGGATCAAGGGTGAAGGTTGGACGGATCGTGGTGTGATTCCTTACGGTCCGCTGGATCTCACGCCGGGTGCTGCGGTTCTGCACTACTCGCAGTCCGTGTTTGAAGGCATCAAGGCGTACCGTCACGATGACGGGTCGATCTGGACCTTCCGCCCGACTTTCAATGCGGCGCGCATCAACCACTCGGCTCGTCGTCTGGCTCTGCCCGAGATGGATCGCGAAGACTTTGTCGCTTCCCTGGTTGACTACGTTCGCGCGGATTCAAAGTGGGTTCCCGAAGGCGATGGCACCAGCCTCTACCTTCGCCCGTTCATGTTCGCCTCCGAGGCATTTGTGGGCGTCCACGCCGCCCAGGTTGTCGACTACTACGTGATCGGCTCGCCGTCCGGCCCGTACTTCAAGTCCGGCCTCACCGGTGTTCCGATCTGGGTCGTGAAGGGCTATCACCGCGCGGGCCCGGGTGGCACCGGTGCCGCGAAGGCGGGTGGCAACTACGCTGCGTCCCTGATGCCGCAGGAAGTCGCTGCTGAAAAGGGCTTCTCGCAGGTCTGCTTCCTGGACACCTACGAGGAAAAGTATCTCGAAGAGCTCGGTGGCATGAACATGTTTGTCGTCATGGCTGACGGCACGATCCGTACGCCCGAACTGTCCGGTGTCATCCTTGAGGGTGGTACGCGTTCTGCAATCTGCCGTATGTTGCGCGAGCAGGGAACCGAGGTTCGTGAAGAAAAGATCGCTCTGGACGAACTGGTTGCGGGCATCCGCTCCGGCGCTGTTTCGGAGATCTTCGCGTGTGGCACGGCCGCCGTCATCACGCCGATTACTCGCCTTGCGAATGATGACTTCGATGTGGAGCTCCCCGTTGGTGAAAAGACGAAGGCTATCCACGCTGAGCTGACCGGTATCCAGATGGGTCACCATCCGGATCCGTACAACTGGCTCTACCGTCTCGCTTGACTTTCACGTTTTTAACGTAGGGGCCTCGTTGATTTTTATCGACGAGGCCGCCTCCATATACAAGGCTTTAGGGCTGTGGGACTGAGTCCCACAGCCCTAAAGCCTTGTGAGGGGCGGAGTTGGATCACTGATCAGCCAGGCGTGCACCTTCAGTCAGTGATTCGAGCTTTGCCCATGCGATCGACGGGTAGACGCGGCCACCCAGGCCGCAGTCGGTCGATGCGACAACGCGTTCCTTGCCGACGATGTCGGTGAACTGGTGGATGCGCTGAGCAACCAATTCGGGGTGCTCGACAACGTTTGTGGAGTGAGAGACAACGCCCGGGATCAGGTACTTTCCTTCAGGAAGCTCGATGTCCTTCCAGATTGTCCACTCGTGAGCGTGGCGCGCATTCGCTGCCTCGAAGGTCAGGCCATTGGCGTTCACTGCAAGAGCGAGGTCGACGATGTCCTTGAACGGGATATCCGTGGTGTGCGGGCCGTGCCAGGAACCCCAGCAGACGTGGAAACGGACGAGTTCGGGATCGATACCTGCAAGTGCGTGGTTCAGAGCATCGATACGGACTTGCTGGAAAGCGCGGTACTCCTCGAGTGAAGGGGCAACAGCGAACTGGTCCCAGCCCTCGGCAATATCCGGAGCATCGATCTGAACGGTCAGGCCTGAGTCGGTGATGCGCTTGTATTCCTCGCGAAGAACATCAGCGAGTGCCCACACGACGGCCTCGTCATCTTCATAGAAGGCGTTGGCGACGCGGGCGGCAGAGCCGGGGGAGATAGCGGCGATGAAGCCATCCTTCACGGACTTTCCAACAGCTTCGAGGGCTGCTTTCGTGCCGGCAATATCGGCGTTGACAGCGTCGGTGCCAATGTAGGTGAGCTCCGATGTGATCGTCGGGAAGACAACGGGATTCTTATTCGCAATGTGGATACCGGAATCCGGATCGGAGTAGGCATCTTGGAAACGTTGCCAGTCTCGGCGCTCTGCGAAGGAAGAGTATGAAATGTGACCTTCGCGGCCTGCCGGAGGACGCGCATCGAAACGAGCGGTCTCTTCAGCGGTCAGACCACCGAAACGGGAGAAGGAGTAGGTCCACCATGCGCCGTAGTCGACTGTGTCGAGCATCGCATGACCGTACTCCCCATCGTTAACGACCGAAATGCCGAGCTCAACCTGCTTGGCAATAACCTTGTTTGCTTCTTCCTGAAGAATCAGAGCAAACTCAGCGTCGGAGAGCTCACCCTTTGCACGCTTCCAGTTCGCGTCGACAAGTTTGGGTGTGCGGGGGAGTGAACCCACATGGGTTGTACGGATAGTCACGTCGGTAATCCTTTCTAGCGACCGCGTCTTGAGCGAAAGATTACGTTTTGGGTACGAGGCGTAGGCCGAGGCGTCCATTGGGTAGGCGAATGTGACAAACTGTCTGTTCACTCAATGACCTCGTCGGACGCGCGTCAACCAATCCTCTTAGGCTTAACGCATTACCTAATTACTGGGAGGACGCTCATGAGCAGGCAGCTTCGCTCCGCGACTTCAACGCAGGGCCGCAATATGGCTGGTGCCCGTGCGCTCTGGCGCGCGACGGGTATGAGAGACAGCGACTTCGGGAAGCCGATTATTGCCGTCGTTAACTCGTTCACCGAATTTGTGCCTGGACACGTCCACCTTCGTAACGTTGGCAAGCTTGTCGCTGACGCAATCGTTGAAGCTGGCGGCGTTGCCAAGGAAATGAACACCATTGCCGTCGATGACGGTATTGCGATGGGCCATGGTGGCATGCTCTACTCACTCCCCAGCCGCGAGGTCATCTCCGACTCCGTTGAATACATGGTGAATGCCCACTGTGCGGACGCCATGGTCTGCATCTCCAACTGTGACAAGATCACGCCCGGCATGTTGATCGCTGCGATGCGCCTCAACATCCCCGTTGTTTTCGTCTCCGGCGGCCCGATGGAAGCTGGCAAGAACATCGATCCGTCCGTGATCATTGGCGATGCAAAGACCGGCCACGGCAACCTCATCACCGTTATGAATGCGACGGCGAACGACGAGGTTTCCGACGATGCGCTGTTCGCCATCGAGAAGCTTGCTTGCCCGACCTGTGGTTCCTGCTCTGGCATGTTCACCGCGAACTCGATGAACTGTCTGACCGAGGCCCTTGGCCTGTCGTTGCCCGGTAACGGCTCAACCCTCGCCACCCAGGTTGCTCGCCGCGACCTGTTCGTGCGCGCAGGCGAAATGATCGTTGACCTCTGCCACCGTTACTACGACGAGGAAGATGATTCCGTCCTGCCTCGTAACATCGCGAACAAGGATGCCTTCCACAACGCGATGACACTGGATATGGCGATGGGAGGATCCTCGAACACCGTCCTGCACCTGCTGGCAGTTGCGCACGAAGGCGGAATTGACTTCGACCTCGAAGACATCGCAGAACTGGGACGCACCGTCCCGTGCCTGTCCAAGGTTGCGCCGAACCACAACGACTACCACATGGAAGATGTCCACCGAGCAGGCGGTATTCCGCGCATTCTTGGTGAACTTGACCGTGGCGGGTTCCTCACCCACACCGTCCACACCATCCACTCGCCGTCGCTGGACGAGTGGCTGGGAGCATGGGATCCGAAGTCGCCTACCGTCACCGACGAAGCGATCGAACTTTGGAAGGCTGCGCCTGGAAATGTGCGCACCACCGAAGCGTTCTCTACCTCGAATAAGTGGGCTGAACTCGACCTCGATCAGGAAAATGGTTGCGTCCGCGATATCGAGCACGCCTACACCGCAAACGGTGGCCTGACCGTTCTCTTCGGCAACCTTGCTCCCGAAGGCGCCATCATCAAGGCAGCCGGTATTGACCCGTCTCTCTTCCACTTTGAAGGCCGAGCGTGCGTCATGGAATCCCAGGACGAAGCCATCGAAAAGATCCTCGACAAGACCGTCGAAGCTGGCGACGTTGTTGTCATTCGCTACGAGGGGCCCGCAGGGGGGCCGGGCATGCAGGAAATGCTCTACCCGACCTCCTTTATCAAGGGACGAGGCCTCGGTAAAGCCTGCGCCCTCATCACCGACGGTCGTTTCTCCGGCGGCACGTCTGGCATCTCCGTTGGACACATTTCGCCTGAGGCTGCTGACGGTGGTCTGATCGGCCTGATCGAAGACGGTGATCCGATCATCATCGACGTGAACGAGGGTCTTCTGCAGCTCGATGTCCCCGAAGAGGAAATCGAACTCCGTCGCGCCGCTCAGGAAGCACGCGAACACCCGTGGACTCCGCTGAACCGTGACCGCGTTGTTTCACCCGCACTGCAGCTCTACGCCGCAACGGCAATGAGCGCATCGAAGGGCGCAGCGCGCGACGTCTCGCGCGTCCTCCGTTGAACGTTGAATCAGTGGTCGTGGCCTCGTCGATTGTGATGAGGCCACCCACCCATATCTGAACGGTTAGCCCAACACGACCTGATCAGACCAAAGCGCACACGCGCTGAACTCGAGGGAGCTGGCAATGAGCGAACACGTTGCCCTGTACGACACGACCTTGCGCGACGGAGCCCAACAGGAGGGCATTTCCCTGTCCGTCGCTGACAAGCTCGCAGCACTGCCCATTTTGGACGAGCTGGGTGTCGACTACATCGAAGGCGGATGGCCGGGCGCGATTCCGAAAGATACGCAGTTCTTCCAGCGTGCTCGCGGCATACAGTTGCATCACGCGCGCCTTACAGCCTTTGGTGCCACCACGAAAGCTGGCGTTCGGGCATCCGAGGATCGCCAGGTTGCTGGGCTTGCTGAATCAGGCGCATCGGTCGTCACGCTGGTTGCGAAGTCGGATCCTCGCCATGTGACGCGTGCGCTACGAACAACGCTCGAAGAAAACCTGCGCATGGTGCGTGACACCGTCGAATACCTGACGGGCGAAGGTATCGACGTCATGGTCGATCTGGAGCACTACTTCGACGGGCTCGCATTCGATCCTTCATATGGAATTGAAGTGATGCTCGAGGCCGCGCGCGCTGGAGCCGTCGCAGTTATTCCGTGCGACACGAACGGTGGAAACCTGCCGTCGACTATCGGTGCGCTGACGGCGCGTTCGCGTCAAGCTTTGGATGAGGCCGGGTGCGGTTTAACGGTGCTCGGCATTCACACTCACAACGACACCGGGTGCGCGGTAGCGAACACCATTGCTGCCGTGGAAGCGGGGGCGCGTCAGGTCCAGGGTACAGTCAACGGCTACGGTGAACGCACCGGTAATGCGAATCTGCTGACGTGTGCGGCGAACCTGCAGATCAAGTGCGGTTTTGATGTGATTCCGGACGATGCGCTCTCGTCGCTGGACTCCGTGTCCCACCGCATTGCGGAGCTCGTGAACATCACGCCGTTCGCGCGCGACCCCTACGTTGGAACCTCGGCATTCGCGCACAAGGCTGGCCTGCACGCCTCCGCGATCCGCGTCGATCCCGACCTCTATCAGCACATCGATCCGGGCGTCGTCGGCAACGGCATGCGGATGCTCGTGTCGGAGATGGCGGGCAAGTCGTCGATCGAGCTCAAGGCCGAGGAGCTCGGCATCGACCTCGACGGCGTCCCGAACGCCGCAGCGATGCTCGCCCAGAAGGTGAAGGAGCGCGAGGCCGAGGGCTACACCTACGACGCCGCCGACGCCTCCTTCGAACTCCTCGCCCTCGAGCAGCTCGGGCGCCTCCCGCGCTTCGTCCGCGTCGAGTCGTGGAAGGTGACGACCCAGGAGATCGCCGAGGTGAAGGGCGAGCCCTTCGCCGAGTCCGAGGCGACGGTGAAGATCCATACGGACCGCCGCCACATCCGCACCGCCGAGGGCAACGGCCCCGTCAACGCCCTCGACCGGGCGCTGCGCCACGTCATGACCCGCGACTACCCGGTGTGTGCGAACTTCGAGCTCACCGACTTCAAGGTCCGCATCCTCGACGAGGACCGCGCGGGCACCGACGCGACGATCCGCGTCCTCATCGAGACGACCGACGGCCGCCGCACCTGGTCGACCGTCGGCATCGGGACCGACGTCATCGAGGCCTCCTGGGAAGCCCTCTTCAACGCCTACTGGTGGGGGCTGCTCCACTCCGGGGCGACCTCGCTCCTTCAGGAGTAGAAGGCGCGGCCGTGTCTTCAATGATGCCTCGTGTCCACTATCATTGAACCGGTTTAGAATCGGCGCGGGGGATACGGCATGAATGCTCGAAAGTCCAGTGGGGGTGGCAAAGGGTTTCAATTCGTCGGCGTTCGGCAAGTTGCCGCTGCTGCTGGTGTATCCACAGGCACCGTTTCCAACGTTCTAAATCGCCCCGAGACTGTCAGTGAACAGACGCGGTTGAGAGTCCAGGGCGCGATCGATGCTCTGGGATTCGTGCCATCGATTGCCGCGGGTCAGTTGAGGGGACATCGATCCAAGCAGATCGGTGTTGTCGTGCCAGATGTAGGAAACCCCTATTGGGCATCGGTTCTGCGAGGCGTTGAGTCAATTATCGAGGCAGAAGGACTGTCGATGCTTGTCAGTTCGACGCACCAAGATCGAAAGCGCCAACGATCGATCCTTCGTGCGCATCGAAGTCAGGGGGTTGACGGTCTTATCCACGTCCCCATCTCCGAGTCCGCGATGGAATGGCAGGAGTTTGAAAGATGCACCTACGGGATCGTCACTATCAAACCCGCTGAACAGGGAACTGACAGGGCTGCTGTTGGATCTGATGACGTGACGGGCGCGCGGTTGGCGATGGAGCACCTTCTCGAGCTGGGTCATAGGTCGATCTGCTTCATCAACGGTCCGCACTTCGTTCCTTGGTGCGCGAATCGTCTTGAGGGCGTGCGCCGAGCAATCGAAGCAAGAGGCCTTAGACCCTCAAAGGTCCTCAAGGAGATCAGCGTTGCTGATCTAACCGTTGCAGAAGGCAAGATCGCAGCGAAGCGGATTCTTGCCGAAGGTGAAGCGACAGCAGTCCTATGTGCGAACGATGTCACGGCGCTTGGCGTCATCCTTGCCTGTGATGAGGCGCGTGTCACTATTCCTCAGGATCTTTCCGTCGTTGGGTACGACGATGTCGACTTCGCTCCGGCTCTCCGACCTTCACTAACGACCGTCCATCAGCCGTCATTCGAGATTGGAGTCGCGGCCGCGTGCCGACTGTTAGGGCGCGCCTATGAAGTCGATGCGACGATGCTGGCTCCGAAACTCGTCGCTCGCGACTCCACCGGTGTCCCGACGTCAATTCGCGACTGATACTCCCTCAGCTCGAAACGTTACCGAATCGAGATCTATTCAACCTTCCCTGTGATGCGCCTTATGTCATATTCTTGAACCGGTTCAGAACTGAACCGGTTCAATGCGGCGATGGAGCCGTGAGTCTGCGTGGGAGGTCCGATGACTAGAACATTCATCACTCGCAAGGAATATGACGACTGGATCCTGAGTGCTGCGAGCCTCGCCCGCGCGCTTCGGTACCCGATCACTGAGTCGATGATCAATGACAGCGCTGGCATTGTTTACGGTGACGATCAGTATGAGGCCTTCGAGAAGGGGCTTTGGTGTCCGGATCCTTACGAGATCATGATCATCTTCGAGTCGCTCAACCAAGCTGCGGTCGACGGGCTCCCGGCTGCCGGAGCCCCCTACTCTGAGTATTCTGGGCTTTGCGACAAACTGATGATTCTCCATCCAGGCAAGTACTGCGCCTCCCACTACCATCTGCGTAAGACGGAGAGCTACGAGGTCGTTCTCGGTTCGATGGACGTCTTCTATGGAGCCGAGGGGCTAAATCCGCGCGACGAGGAGCTGCTCGAATTCGAGAAGATGCCTTCTGGCGAGTCGTGGCCCGAGGGCGTTGAGCTCCCGAAGGGGCGTGAAGAGTCGTACTCGCAGCTTACGAGCTATGTTCGTCTCGAAGCGGGTGACCCGAAGTTCGTGATGCACCGGAAGCATCTGCACGCATTCCGCTGCCCGCCTGACGCCAAGGTGCCTTTGGTTGTGCGCGAGGTGTCGACCTACAGCCATGAACCCACAGAGGCTGCGCACGACAAGCCAGTTCCCCTCGAGGCCTGGCGCGGCGTGCACGACAACACCTTCCTTGCGCCTGCGGCGAACGCTGGCCGACTCATTACCAAGATCATCTGATCGACGAAGCACATTCAAGGATTTCAAAGGAGAGATTCATGAAGTCACTCATCAAGTTCTCAGCTATCGCAGGAGCAGCTGCACTCACGATGGCGGCATGCGCCTCCGGTGCCGATACTGCAGCGCCCGGATCAGCCGAGACAGCACAGTCCAGTGCGGCTGTTCAATTCGAAGCGAAAGACCCACTTACCCTTGGCTACTCGGTCTATGACCTTCAAAATCCGTACTGGCAGTCGTATGCGGCAGGTGTCAAGGCAGGTGCTGCCGACGCGGGAGTCAAGGTGACTGTGGTGGACCAAAAGTCGGATCAGGCCAAGCAAGTCTCCGGTTCCCTTGACCTGATCAATCAGAACATCTCAGGATTGATCATCACTCCCGTTCAGCCCACGGCGCTTCCGTCGACGGTGGACGCAGCGCACGCTGCGAAGATTCCCGTCGTCATTGGCGATATTGGAACCGGCGGCAACTACGATGCGTACATCCAGTCGAACAACGCCAACGGTGGTGAGTTGGCTGCACAGTACGTCATTGACAAGTTTGCGGGTAAAGAGGGCGTTCACAAGGTTGGTGTGATCGAACTTCATGCAGGCTCGGTTGTCGGTGAGGAACGAGTTGGCGGATTCGTCAAGAAGATTGAGTCGCAGGACAACTTGAAGATCGTGGCCTCACTTGACGGCAAGGACACCGTTGATGGCGGCTTCTCTGCGGCGCAGGACATGCTCTCTGCGAATCCGGATCTCGAAGTCATTTACGCAGCGAACGATGACTCGGCCATTGGTGCGCAAAGGGCAATGGAGACAGCGGGGAAGTCTGTTGCAGATGGCTTTGTGCTCATCGGCTTCGATGGTTCGAGCTCCGCACTTGACCTGATCGAACAGGGAAAGATGAGCGCGACTGTCGCTCAGGATCCGTATGGCCAGGGCAAGAAGGCCGTTGAGACGGTCCTGGCGCTTCTCAAGGGTAATGATCTCGGATTTGACGATCCGTCGGCAAAGACGATCTTCTTCCCTGTGCAGATGGTTGACAGCAGCACGCTCGCCGACTTCCGAGCGAGCCGCGCCGAGCAGAAGTAGTGCGCTCGGGGGGCGGATATCTAAAGATATCCGCCCCCCGGCGCCCGAGCAGAGGACTGGTGACCGGTGGACAATTCAGAAATCCTGCGGGTGGAGGAACTCCATCAGAAATACCCGGGAGTACACGCCGTAAAGGGCGTCACGCTCACCATTCAAGAAGGAATGGTCCTGGGACTTGTTGGCGAAAATGGCGCTGGAAAGTCCACGCTGATCAAAATGCTAGGAGGGATTGAGCGTCCGCATTCGGGCCGTATCGTTGTTCGTGACGCCGAGGTTCAGTTCGGCTCTTCAAGTGATTCCCAAGCGGCAGGTATTGCAGTTGTAAGCCAGGAATTTAGGCTGGTCCCAGATCTTTCGATCGCCGACAACATATTCCTCGGCCACGAACTGACACAGGGTCCCTTCGTAAAAAGCGCGACCACACTCAAAGAGGCACGCGAACTTCTCAAGCAACTCGGCCTCGAGCTGGATCCGAACCGCCTGGTATCGACCCTAACCGTCGGAGACCAGCAACTCGTCGAAATCGCGCGGGCGCTATCGTACGACTTTTCTGTAATAATCATGGATGAGCCCTCTGCGGCGCTAAATGATGCAGAAATTGCGAATCTTCATGTCATTGTTCGTCGCCTCGCAAAGGCGGGCAAAGCAGTCATCTATGTTTCGCATCATCTTGATGAGATATTCGAAATCTGTTCGAACGTTGCGGTGATGCGTGATGGAGCCCTCGTTGCCGAAGTGCGTCCATCAGACATTAGTCAGGATGAGCTCATTGAGGCGATGCTTGGGCGCAAGCCTGAGAAGTTCTCGCGTGAAGCAAAGCTTGATTCCAGTGCTGTCTTTGCACTTCAAGTCCAGGACGTTCTGCTCCCGGGAAATGCTAATCGACAGAACTTTCAGTTGAGAAATGGGGAGATCCTAGGCCTTGCGGGCCTCGTTGGATCTGGCAGATCTGAAATGACTCGTGCGCTATTTGGCGCAATTCCCATCATCGCGGGCAGCGTCATTGTTGGCGGAAAGAATGTCAGAATTAGGGACAGTCGATCAGCAATTCGGGGTGGCATATTCATGTTGTCTGAAGACCGAAAGGCGGAAGGCATCCTCCCGCATCTGTCGGTGCTCGAAAATGCCCTGGTGTCGAAAGATCGAAAGAACTTGAAGTCCGTTGGGCGCTATCTTCCGATTGGTGCGATGGAGAGTGGGGCCTTTGACAAGCTGCGAGAGTCGATGAGGATCCGTGTCGCAAATTCGCGCCAGCTCATTGCATCGCTCTCAGGAGGAAACCAGCAGAAAGTTCTGCTTGGTCGGGCGCTTCTTTCCGGATGCCCAATCTTGATTCTCAATGAGCCCACGCGAGGAGTGGATGTTGGGGCGAAGGTCGAAATATATCAGCTGATTAAGGAGCTTGCGGATCGTGGTGTATCTGTGATCATCTCAAGTTCTGATGCGCCAGAATTGGCCGCGATTTGCGATCGTTGTCTCGTCTACTTCTCTGGCAAGATAATTTCTGAGATATCTGGTGCCGATAATACTGAAGAGGCGATTATTGCTGCGGCCGTGGGTCAGGGGATGGAAGGGGGCGATGTCGAGTGAGTGAGATTGTGTCACAGGGCTCGATTGATTCGCTTCAGGAGCAGGCGAGAGTTCAATCAGAGCGTGATTCGAAGCGGGCGCTCCGCTTGCGATCGCTCATGCAGAATGCTGGAGTTCTGATTCCGTTTGTATTGATCCTTGGGCTCTGCGTCGCGTTTGTGCCCAATTTCCTATCGGCATCAAATGTTACGAATGTCTTGATTGCTTCAGCGATCCTTGGCATCATTGGGCTCGGTCAGACAGTCGTAATCGGCGTTCGAGGTATTGATCTGTCGGTTGGTTCTGCTCAGGCGCTCGTTGCGTGTTCCACGGCAATAGCCATGGCACATGGTGGAGCGCTTGCTGGAGTGGTTTGCGGTATTGGCGTCGGCTTGATTACAGGCCTCATCAATGGACTGCTGGTGACACAACTTAGAGTTCCTGACTTTATTGCGACATTGTCGACCATGAGCGTATATCGCGGCGCAGTGCTTCTCATTACGGGAGGTGCTCCGGTGGTGATCAGTAGTATCGGGTTCAAGGGATTCGCGACGACCTCTGTCATTGGCCTGCCGTTACCGTTCATTGTGGCGATGGCTATCGGGTTTGCGTGGTGGCTCGTCGTGGCGAGAACGCGCTTTGGACGACATCTGATCGCGGTGGGCGATGCGCCGGCTGCTGCGACCGATTCGGGTATTTCGGTTTCGCGCATGGTCGTCTCTGCATACGTTCTCTGCGGGTTGATGGCGGGCGTCGCCGGTGTGCTGCTGGCGAGTCAGTTGGGAATTGTTAATGGAACCGTGTCGACGGGTCTTGAGTTGAAGGCGATTGCGATCGTTGTGCTCGGTGGCACGTCGATGATGGGCGGACGCCCACGGATCGTGGGCACGCTGATTGGTGCCCTTCTACTGTCGATGATCTATGCAGCGTTGAATCTGCTCAACGTCTCTTCGTTCTATCAGTACATCGCGCTCGGCGCGCTACTGGTCTTCGCGCTTTCATTGGACTCTCTCCAGCGCGCGGTCGTGAAGAAGGCGTTCCTAGGTGGGAAGGCGAGTCGATGAACGACAAGAATCCTGAGATGTTGAAGCCCTCATCTGATGAACATTCCCCGGCGTCAGGTGCCTTATGGCGCCTACTGAAGGCGCAATACTTAACGGCGACGCTCATTGTTGTTTGCGTGCTGCTCGGATTGTGTAGCCGTTCGTTCTTTGGGGCCGGAAATATCGCGAATATCTTGGCTCAGAGTGCTTTTGCGGGAATAGCTGCATGCGGAATGACAGTCCTCATTGCGGGTGGCTTAATTGATCTTTCGGTTGCCGGTCAGATTGCGATATGTTCGATTGCGGTGGCGGTTGCTTTGCCACACATGACCATTGGAGCGGCCTTCGCTCTCGCGCTCGTTCTCGGTGTGATCATGGGTCTGGTAAATGGTCTGCTGGTGGCGGGCCTGAGGATTCCGCCATTCATCGCGACACTCGGGTCGCTTTATCTTTTCCTGGGCGCGGCGTTTATCTTCACCGATGGAAACGTTGTTCCGATTAGCTCGCATTATTTTCGAGCGTTTACAACCGGTTCGATTTCAGTGGTGCCGATTGCGTTCATTGTGTTCGCGTGTTTGGCCGCCTTGACGTACCTCCTGTTCCAACATACGTATTTTGGTCGCGAGATTCGCGCAGTGGGTTCGAATGAGAGGGCTGCGGCTTTAGCGGGGATCTCAATTCCGCGCGTAAAGACGCTCGCATTTGTCTTCGCTGGATTCTGTTTCGCGCTGAGTGCGATGTTCATTTGTGGACGCCTGTCATCGGCCGAAGGAAACATGTCGATCGGGTATGAAATGACCGTGATTGCTGCGGTTGTTATCGGCGGAACGAGCATGCGGGGTGGCTCTGGAACGATATGGGGTACCGTGATCGGTGCTCTCCTGTTTACAATTCTGGGAAATGCTCTCAATCTCCTCGGGGTACCGTCGTATTGGCAGTATGTCGTGACGGGTGTCGTTCTCATCGTTGCGATCTCCATCGGCACTGTGCGGCAACGTGCCGTTCCACTTAGGAGCGAGTAGTGCTGCAGATTTCTAACGAAGCGAGAGCGCTGCTTCGGTCGGAAGTGGGGGGCCGCCTCGGTGCGATTGAGCAGCTGATCGACGTGAGTCGAGTGAAAGCGGCAGATGGCTTGGCAGAGGGTGAGGATCTTCTGCTAGTTTCGAACCCGCAAGGTTTCTCTGTCGAACTTGAAATCGATCGCTGTCTGGATATCGGTCGGGCCTCGGCCGCGAACCTTCCCATTTCGTGGATTAGTGGATGTGGGCGGGTAGCCTCAGCGCGCACGAGCAGTTTGGGTTCTGACTGGGTTCGCTCATTCGGAGGAGGTCTCCTGACGACGTGTGGCATGCTCGCTACCGGTATGCCCAGCGTCGACATGGGGCGGGAGTTCGGACTTCACGGTAGGGTTGGCGCCCTTCCCTCTTCAAATGTTGTTGCTGAGCTTGTTATGAACGCTGGGCGCACCTGTGAAGAGTTGGAGTGCTGTGATTGGCGGTCACGCTTGTCACTCCGGGTTCGCGGCGAGGTCGTTGAGTATTCCCTTGGGGGAGAGTGGCTGCGACTTCAGCGCGAATTGCGATTCGCTCTAGACCGTCCCTTGATCGAGATTATCGACACCGTAACAAATGATGGCTTCGAAAGTGTTGAACACATGTTTCGGCATCATATTAACCTCGGGTATCCATTGGTGCAGGAAGGTACGACGGTTTCGTCTAATGCGGTGTTTCTTGGGGTTCGGGAATCCTCGCCTAGCGCAATTGATGTGCTTCCAGTTCAGCTCCGCGAGGAGCCTGCGCCTGAAGGTGTGAGCTACTTCTTGCCGCCTAGTGACGGTAGCGCATGCGTGGTGAACGTCGAAGCCGCAGAGGTAGGGAAGGTAAGAGTGTCATTCGATTCGGAAGATTGGAAGATACTCATACTCTGGCGTGACCCGTCGCCTGGTAGAAACGTCCTAGCGGTTGAACCGTCGACGTCCCGGGACGGCGGCCGCGCCGACGCGCGGGTGCAGGGCGAACTTGTTCACCTCGACCCGGGGGAGTCTCGGACCTATCGCACACTGATCGAGCGCTGTTGATGGCGGAAGACACGACCTTTCGGGCACGTGGATTCTGGCGCTCTGGTGGAGTCGGACCCGCAGGTGAGAGACAATGAGCGCCATGCATGGTGAGTACAAGGTTCCCGGTGGAAAGCTCGTCGTCGTCGACTGCGAGGTCGACGGCGACGCCCTCGTCGACGTCACCCTTTCGGGCGACTTCTTCCTCGATCCGGACGACGCCCTCACCCGGATGACCGCGGCTCTCGAAGGGGCGCCCGCGTCCGCCAGCGGCCAAGAGATCGCCGTCCTCGTCGAGAAGTCCCTCGTTCCCTCAGACATCCTCATGGGGATCACGCCGGCCGCGGTCGGCGTCGCCGTCCGCAGGGCACTCGGCCACGCTCTGTCCTGGGACGACATCGACTTCGAGGTGATCCACGGGCCCGTCGTCGACCCGATGGTGAACGTCGCGATGGACGAGACGCTCGTCGAGGACGTCGCCGCGGGGCGTCGCAAGCCCTTCATGCGCCTGTGGGAGTGGAACGCCCCTCAGGTCGTCATCGGCTCCTTCCAGTCGTATCAGAACGAGATCCAGCCCGAGGGGCAGAAGAAGCACGGGATCATGGTGTCCCGCCGCGTCACCGGCGGCGGCGCGATGTTCATGGAGCCCGGCAACTGCGTCACCTACTCCCTCGTCATCCCCACGGCCCTCGTCGAAGGGATGAGCTTCGAGCAGTCCTACCCCTTCCTCGACCAGTGGGTGATGGAGGTCCTCGAAAAGGTCGGGATCAAGGCGAAGTACGTGCCGCTCAACGACATCGCCTCCGAGGTCGGTAAGATCGGCGGCGCCGCGCAGAAGCGCTGGTCGAACGGCTACATGGTCCACCACGTGACGATGGCCTACGACATCGACGCCGAGAAGATGAACGAGGTCCTGCGCATCGGCATGGAGAAGATCCGCGACAAGGGCACCCGCTCAGCGGTCAAACGCGTCGACCCGATGCGCTCGCAGACGGGTCTTCCGCGCGAGCAGATCCTCGACGCCTTCTACGACCACTTCAAGGAGAAGTACCACGCGACTACCCGGTGTGTGCGAACTTCGAGCTCACCGACTTCAAGGTCCGCATCCTCGACGAGGACCGCGCGGGCACCGACGCGACGATCCGCGTCCTCATCGAGACGACCGACGGCCGCCGCTCCTGGTCGACCGTTGGTATCGGTACGGATATTATCGAGGCCTCGTGGGAAGCACTCTTCGACGCCTACATGTGGGGGCTGTTGCATTCGGGCGTGGCGCCACTGTTGCGTGAGTGAACTTCAGCTGAAAACGCTGGCGCGATTCGCATTGCGGGGCGTGGCGGAGGACAATTAAGCCATGCATGGAGAGTACAAAGTTCCCGGTGGCAAGCTCGTCGTTGTTGACTGCGACGTGGAAAACGACTCGATAGTGAATGTGCGCCTCTCTGGCGACTTCTTCCTTGACCCCGATGATGCGCTACTGCGTATGACGGGCGCGCTTGAAGGTGCCCCCGCATCACTGTCGGGTGTTGAGATCGCATCGCGCGTTGAAGCTGGTCTGGATCCCGATGATGTTCTCATGGGTGTTACGCCCGCCGCTGTTGGCGTGGCCGTTCGTCGTGCTCTGGGACATGCGCTCTCTTGGGATGACATCGATTTCGAGGTCATTCACGGTCCCGTTGTCGACCCGATGATTAACGTTGCCATGGACGAGACACTGGTCGAAGATGTTGCGGCTGGTCGCCGTAAGCCGTTCATGCGACTCTGGGAATGGAACGGCCCGCAGGTTGTCATCGGTTCCTTCCAGTCCTACCAGAACGAGATCCAGCAGGATGGTGTCGAACGCTACGGCATTACCGTGTCCCGTCGCGTCACCGGCGGCGGCGCTATGTTCATGGAGCCCGGCAACTGCGTCACGTACTCGCTGGTCATTCCGACCGCTCTGGTTGAAGGAATGAGTTTCGAACAGTCATACCCTTTCCTGGACCAGTGGGTCATGGAAGTCCTGGCAAAGCTAGGCGTGAAGGCGAAGTACATTCCGCTGAATGACATTGCGTCCGAAGCGGGCAAGATCGGCGGTGCAGCACAAAAGCGCTGGTCAAACGGCTACATGGTTCACCACGTGACAATGGCCTACGACATCGACGCAGTGAAGATGAACGAGGTTCTGCGCATCGGCATGGAAAAGATCCGCGACAAAGGAACCCGTAGCGCTGTCAAGCGTGTTGACCCGATGCGCTCCCAGATCGGTCTGCCACGCGAGCAGATCCTCGACACCTTCTACGACCATTTCAAGACGAAGTACAACGCTACTGACGGTGAAATCACTGAAGCCGACATCCAGCGTGCGAAGGAACGGTGCGAAACGAAGTTCGCGACCTACGAGTGGGTGCACCGCATTCCGTGATTGGTCAGAGCTGTTCCCCGCGGCTTGTCTCAGTCGCGAGGATGTTGTCAAGAGCCAGTGATTATCGAGAGCTGAGAGACGTACTCAATCCCTCGCAGGAAACTCCGTTCTCCGCCGACTTCTCGAATCAGATCAAGGGTGAGATAGACAGGCGTCATGCTCATGTCCCAGTTTTGCACCTAGCCCAGGTGACGCGCCCCGAAAACGGCGGTGCCGACGCGGACGATTGTTGCGCCTTCAGCGATCGCCCAGTGAAGATCATTCGACATTCCCATCGACAGTTCCAGCTTGCTCATCGCGTACGAGACCCTGATTCGATCTCGGATCTCGCGAAGCAGTGCGTACGCGGAGCGAACATCAGCCTCGACAGGGGAATTCAGCCCAACTGTCATGAAGCCACTGAGCTTCAAGTGTTCTGACCTCACGACTGCCTCAACGACAGAATCAACGCCTGCCGGCTGGCACCCGTGTTTCGTGTCTTCACCGGACACGTTGACCTCGATGAAAACCGGCAGGGAAGTGGAAAGACGCTGGTCGATCTTCGCGGCGAGCGCTACAGAATCGAGGGATTCAATCAGATCGACGCACGCCAACGCTTGATTGATCTTGTTCGATTGCAGTGGTCCGATCAAGTGCACGTGAGAGCCTTCGACGCTACGGATAGCATCGACGGTATCTCGGGCTTCCTGAACGCGATTGTGGCCAAGCAAGATCGGCTGCCCAAGGTCTTTCAACAGCCGTGCCGCTTGCGCGCATTCCTCGGCGGATCGCGTCTTCACGGCAAGCTCGAGCGCAACTTTTTGCGATGCCCCATAGTGGGTGCGCGCAACCTCAATCCGTTCCAACGCGTGCTGAATTCCCGCCTGAATGTTCATAGGTGAATCGTACGGCAGTCCGGCCTCGTACCCCCTGAATAATCCCTGACTTGCTCTGAACAACTGGCTTTCGAAGAGCGCGCCCAACGCGCATGCGAGATAATTGATGCAGCTTCACCAACGACTTCAAGGAGACTTCGTGCGCACGCTGCTCAACATCATTTGGCTACTCTTCGGTGGCATCTGGCTTTGGCTGGGATACCTGCTGGCCGGCATCATCGCGTGCGTTTTCATTGTGACGATCCCGGCTGGCCTGGCGTGCTTCCGTATCGCACAGTACGTGCTCTGGCCGTTCGGACGTAGTGTTGTGCCTCTGCCACATGCGGGCGCGGGGTCGACTCTGATGAACGTCGTCTGGTTCCTGATCGCTGGACTCTGGCTCGCAATGGGGCACGTAGCAACAGCTGCTGC
Source organism: Pauljensenia sp. UMB6358 (assembly GCF_030216865.1). Classification (NCBI taxonomy): domain Bacteria; kingdom Bacillati; phylum Actinomycetota; class Actinomycetes; order Actinomycetales; family Actinomycetaceae; genus Pauljensenia; species Pauljensenia sp. UMB6358. The sequence continues at coordinate 19,769 of NZ_JASOMS010000011.1, forward strand.
GCAAGCCGTAACGATCGTCGGTATTCCGGTGGCGCTTGCGAATCTGAAGATGATTCCGGTGACGTGCTTCCCGTTCGGAAAGACCGTGGTTTCTGATCCGCGCGCAGTAATCATCTGAGCAGGTGTATCCAAGTGGGGAAAAAGAAAGCGAATTCGAGTTCGCCGTCGGGTCCGACTCGTGCGATTGAAGCATTGAATAAGGCCGGGATTTCCTTCACCTTGCACGAATACGAGCATTCGCCCGAAGCCCGCACGTATGGTGGTGAAACGGTTGAGAAGCTCGGTGTTAATCCGGCGACTGCATTTAAAACGCTGATGGTTAAACTGAATACCGGCGAGTTCGTTGTCGGGATTATCCCGGTTCTTCATCATCTGTCGATGAAGCTGATCGCGAAGGCTGCGGGTGCGAAGAACGCTGAGATGGCGGATCCTGCTGTCGCGCAGCGTCGTACGGGATACGTGGTGGGCGGGATTTCTCCGCTGGGACAGACGACTTCGCACCGTTTATTTGTTGATGAGTCCTGTTTGGACCATGACACGATGATCGTGTCAGGTGGCAGGCGCGGCTATTCGGTGGAGTTGAGCCCGCTGGACTTTATCGATGTGTCAGGCGCCGAATGCGTTCCGCTGACTGCGATCGACTAGGTGAATACAGGCCCGGCGTCTGCTGAGCCGTTAGAGATGAAACCCTTGAAGCAGGCTTGCGATAGGAAACTCTCTCTTTTCTGCTGACCGAGCAAGCTTCAGATCATTCGTGCAGAAAGTGATCTGAGTAGTGGGACTTGTCAGGATCGAAGCTGTTGCAAGGTGAATCGTATCGAGGCTCTTGAGCTTGCCGGTGAACTTCTTAGTGCGGGCCTACGGACAGTAGGGTCAGCGCGACTCCGTCTTGGCGATCGGATTCAACAAGGTCGATCAGGGCGACGAGGTGCCAGTCGCCATCGCCATTCGGATCAAGCAGTGTCTGAGTCGCCAACCAATACGTGTGGTCACCGTCCGCCTCGGCGCCAGCAACCTCAAGATCTGCGGGGGAAGGGTGCTCATTCAATTCGCACAATGAGGCCGACCGGGCTTCCTGATCGATCCCGATCCAGTCATACTCTGCCCAGTAGCGCTCCAACACGTGATCCCAACGTTCTTCATCCCACCCGGAATCGGCGTCCTCGCGCGCCAGAGCCTCAACCGCGTCGCGGCTCATCAGTTCTACACGATGGAACATCGCCTTACGCACTGCCGTACGGAATGCATGCTTGTTCGTCGTAAACGCGATCGTTCCGTCCTCGTCAGCGCCGAACGCAACCTCGTTTCCAACCGTCTGTGTAGCAGAATTCGAGGCCTTGCCTTCAGCCAATGCCTCCCACTCGTCCAACAAGGAGGAGTCAACCGCACGAATCAGGCAAGCCAGCCAATCGATGATCGCCTCGACCTCGTCCGTCATCGCATCATCGGGAATAATCTGCTTCATGCCACGATATGCATCCGTCAAATAACGCAACAGCACGCCCTCGGAACGTCCCACGTCGTAACGGGAAACAAGCTCCGTGAATGTCATCGCGTTCTCAACCATCTCACGGACAACTGACTTTGGAGAAATCTCAAGATTCCCGATCCAAGGATTCGCCTTCACATAGGTTGCGAACGCCGACTCCAACAGATGAGCCAACGGCATCGGCCACGTTACCGATTCCAATGCTTCCATACGTTCGTCATACTCCATGCCCTCGGCCTTCATCGCGGCGACGGCCTCACCCTTGGCTACAGAACGCTGGGCAAAGAGCAGTGGACGAGGATCATCGAGAACCGATTCCACAACGGACAGAACATCAAGCGCATATGACGGCGAGTCAGGATCCAAGAGTTCAATCGCAGCAAGTGCAAACGGCGACAGGGGCTGATTCAATGCAAAATCATCGGGCAAATCAGTTGCCGCACGGAGCCTGGGACGATGTTCCTTCAACGCTTGAGCGGTAGAGACGTGCTCGACTACGCCCGCCTGCAACAACGAGGAGTAGATGTCGCCCAAGCGGCGAAGATGTGGGTTCGAGTCCTGGGAACGGTCATCGTTGCCCACGGCCAGCTCCACCAAATGGGCTCCAGGATCACGCCCTGCAACTTCCGCTCCGGCAAGAACATTCAAGACCATCGAGTGCGTCATTGAGAACTGTGAACGCAACTGTTCGGGCTGCTCTTCAGTCAAACGCGTGAACGTCGCCTTTGTCCACGAGATCGTTCCGTCGCCAGGGCCCTTACTCTTCTTCGCATGCTTCTTCTGGGCGCGCTTCAACTCACGCACGTCGCGAGCCGCTTCCTGGGCCGCACTGAGCTTCGCGCGCTCGCGGGCAGCCTCAATCTCATGCTCAGGAGCAAGAACACGCACATAGCCGACGGTGTCGAAGCCAGCGCGACCTGCGCGACCAGCAATTTGATGGAATTCACGTGCTGATAGGTGACGCATCTTGTTGCCATCGAACTTCACCAATGACGTCAACAACACCGTGCGAATGGGCACGTTGATACCAACACCAAGAGTGTCAGTTCCGCACACGATGGGGAGCAAGCCCTGCTGTGTGAGGCGCTCAACCAGTCGGCGATAGCGGGGGAGCATACCCGCATGGTGAACACCAATTCCCTGGGTGAGTAGAGACCGCAGAGTCTGACCGAACCCCTTCGCAAAGCTCACGGTTGCAAGCTCGGCGTTGATCTTCTTCTTTTGGTCATCGCTGATCAACGTGCGCTTATTAAATGATTGCGCAGTTGAAACGGCATCTTTCTGAGAAAAATGCACGATGTAGACCGGCCAGCGGCCCTCGTTGAACAGGCGCTCGACCGTGTCGTCCAAACGATCGACAACATATTCAAATTCAAGAGGAACCGGGCGCTTCGCATTATCAATCAACGCGACCTCGCGTCCGGTGCGTTCCTGCCACGTACGACGGAAGAACGCGGTGTCACCAAGTGTCGCAGACATCGCGACAAACTGAGGTTTCGTGAGCTCCAGCAGGGGAATCTGCCATGCTGATCCTCGCTGCGGATCCCCGTAATAGTGGAACTCATCCATCACGATCATGTCCGCATCCAAGGATGGGCCTTCACGCAGAGACTGATTCGCCAAGATTTCAGCCGTGCAGCAGATAATCGGCGCCAGAGGATTGAGGGACACGTCGCCCGTCACCATGCCAACGTTCTGCGCACCAAAAAGTGCGACCAGATCGAAGAACTTCTCTGAAACAAGAGCCTTCAGAGGTGCTGTGTAATACGAGCGCCCACCATTCGCCATCGACACGAAGTGCGCGGCCAACGCGATCATCGACTTGCCCGACCCAGTTGGGGTTGCAGCAATAATGTGCTTCCCGTCGAGGAGCTCAAGGAACGACTCTTCCTGATGCGGATACAGTGGCCTGCCCGTTGAGGCCGCCCACGAAGTAAACGCTTCGTAGAGCGCATCAGGATCCTTCAACAGGCCATCGTCTTCCAACTGGTCCAGAAGTTCATTCAAGCTCGCTGTCATGGTCCCATTGTCCCAGAAAGACGACTGCCCCCAAACGCTGGTTATTAAATGTTTGGATAGAAGGGACAGGCGATGTGAGCCTGTGAATAACTGCCTGTTTAAGGAAACGCGTTCAACGATGAGCCTCGTACCCCGACCGCCAACTGGAAGTGCACCCAAGTGGTCACGTTGTGGATCGAAAAACGGGGAAAGCAGATCATGTGCCATGCTTAGCGCGTCCCGTTAGCCGTAACCCACCACAGTGGTGGACAAGAAAGGAGTGCGACGTGGAAGACCTTGCAAATCAGATTCTGGCGGTCGCAGACTGGCTCACGTTACACGTGACAGTCTGGGTTCTCGTTGGCACCGGCCTTTTCCTGACCATCGCTTCTCGTGGTGTGCAACTGAGGCATTTCCCGTCGATGATTCGCGCTGTCACCGGCTCGCGTCAAGGCGCGAAGGGCGGCATCTCGTCCTTCCAGGCGTTCACGATTTCGCTCGCCGCCCGCGTCGGCGTCGGCAACGTGTTCGGCGTGGCAGCAGCTTTGCTGATGGGTGGTCCGGGCGCAATTTTCTGGATGTGGATCGTCGCCCTCGTCGGGATGGCGACCGCATTCTTCGAGGCAACGCTCGCGCAGGTCTTCAAAGTCCGCGTTGCTGACGGCACATTCCGTGGCGGTCCCGCGTACTACATTTCGCTCGGTATGAAGAACAAGGTACTTGCCTCAGTCTTCGCTGTCATCACCGTTGTCACCTGCGCATTCGTCATCACCTCCGTCCAGTCGAACGCCATCGCAGGAACCCTGCTCTCTGCACTTGGTGACGCCGGCTCTGAGCCCGTCATCGCTTCACTCACCCGGGCACAGATCATCATCGGTGCCCTGCTGTTCGTCTTCTCCTCCATGGTCATCTTCGGCGGTATCCGCACCGTCGCCCGCGTGACCGAATGGATGGCCCCGATCATGGCCACGATCTACGTCATCATGGTCGCGATCATCGTCATCATGAACATCGGCCAGTTCGGAGCCGTCCTCGGCCAGATCTTCTCCTCCGCATTCGCGCCCCAGCCACTCGTTGGTGGCCTCGGTGGTGGCATTCTCGCCGCCCTGATCAACGGCACGAAGCGAGGCCTCTTCTCGAACGAAGCCGGCCAGGGCACTGCTCCGAACGCCGCTGCAACCGCGACTGTTGCGCACCCCGTGTCCCAGGGGCTCATTCAGTCCCTCGGCGTTTTCATCGATACGGTCATCGTGTGTACCGCCACCGCGTTCGTCATCCTGATCGCAGGCCCGGATGTCTGGGGAGCCGAGGGTATCAGTCCCGCAAACCTGACCTCCGTGGCCGTCGCGAACGAGCTCGGTCAATGGACCATCATGCCGATGGCCGTCCTCATCTTCGTCCTCGCGTACTCGTCGATCATCGCCGCCTACGTCTACTCCGAAACGAACATGACGTTCGTGACCGGCAAGAAGTGGGCAACCTGGACTGTTCGCGTTATCTCCGTCGGGTCCGTTGTCCTCGGTGCGCTGGTCTCGCTGGACCTGGTCTGGAACGCCGTCGATATTGCGATGGCCGTCATGACCGTCACCAACCTGATCGCCCTGCTCTGGCTCTCGAAGTGGGGCCTGGGTGCCCTGCGCGACTACGAAGCTCAGCGCAAGGCCGGCGTCGAGATCCCCGTTTTCGTCGGCACGGACAATCCGCTACTTCCCGGCGATCTGCCGACCGACACCTGGGCCGAGGAAAAAGTCTCCTGATGCCGCGCGATTGGACTTCCCGTCCGCCTTCGAAGTTGTGTGCTGAAACGGCTTCGTATTGACGAAGCCCATCAGAAAGCCATCCTGACTCAACGCCGGTGCTCCGGGCTCATGCCCGAGGCACCGGCGTTTTACCACACTGTTCACCTTCAGATCGACGAGATCGCCACCGCTTTGTAGGCAATCCCCTCACGTTCAGACAATTGCGTGTTGTGTGGATTCCACCGACTACGTCGGCGGGGCCAACGCGCCACGCAAAACTTGCCCTCGGGGACAACCTGCCTCCGCGGTGGCATATTCTGCTGGCCACACGGTGCCCTGAACATTGCCAGCGTGTGCGCCCTGTTCCGACAAAAAGGCGCTCGCGGTTTAGGCTTTGACTATGAAGATCGTGCGTTTTTCTGACGGTGACTCACCACGTTATGGAGCCCTTGAAGATGGCTCAACCCGAATCGTTGTCCTGAAGGGCGACCCGCTGTTCAATCCGGTTGAGCCCGATGGGCGAATCGTTGAGCTTGATGAAGTTCGCTTGCTTTCTCCGGTCATTCCGCGTTCCAAGGTCGTTGCGATCGGTAAGAACTACGCCGATCATGCGCGCGAAATGGGAGGCGAAGCCCCGGATATGCCGGTCGTCTTCTTGAAGCCGAACACCTCTGTCATCGGCCCCGATGATCCGATCATTCGCCCGTCCTGGTGCGATGAACTGCATCATGAAGGCGAGCTCGCAGTCATTATTAAGTCCCTGGCAAAGGATGTTCCGGTTGAGGACGTCGACAAGGTCATCCTTGGATACACCATTGCAAACGACGTGACCGCTCGTGATATTCAGCGAGCCGACTCGCAGTGGACTCGCGCAAAGGGCTTCGACACGTCCTGCCCGCTGGGGCCCTGGATCACCGTTGACCCGAACTTGGATATCAACAACCTGCGGATCACGACCACGGTCGATGGCGAAGTTCGCCAAGACGATACGACCGCCAACATGATCCACACTGTTGCGGAACTTCTCTCCTACGTGTCGTCGATCTTCACGCTATTGCCCGGCGATGTCATCATCACCGGAACCCCCAAGGGGGTCAGCGAAATGAAACCCGGTCAAACCGTTGAGGTCACCATCGAAGGCATCGGCACCCTTCGCAACACGGTTCGAGACCCCGAATAGTAGCGCCCCTTTTGCCTGTTAGACCTGTGGGGAGCAGTTCAATGAACTGCTCCCCACAGGTCTGTTTTTAGGTGCTTGGCCCTGTCAATAGCCAGAAAGCCAGCCGGTTAAAAATCAGCCCAGACGTGCACCCGCGACCAAGGCGAGAACGCGGTCGATCATCTCCGCAATTGTTTCGTGCGAGCATGCCAGGTTGAAGCGCGCCCAATCGGCGTAGTCGGCGCCCAGAGTCTTACCGTCATTGACTGCGATTCCGGCTTGCTCGCGCAGAGCGATCGCAGGTGAAGGATTCAGGCCCAAGCCCGCGAATCCCCACCACGACAAGTACGTGCCCTGCGGGCGAACGAAATCAATGGGGGAGTGTGCGATCGCAGCCTCGAGTGCATCGACGTTCAAGCGAATATAGTCGCGGACTTCGTCGAGCCACTCGACACCATTCTCGTAGGCTTCGATCGTGCCAACAGTGCCGATCGTCGAAGCGTGGAAATGCAGTTTTTGACCCTGCTCATCCCAGCGCTCACGAAGCGCCTCGTCGGGAAGAATCACTTGAGCGGACGGAAGCCCCGCGATATTCCACCCCTTCGACGCAGCGGTCGCCGTCACCGTGTGCGCGGCAAAACGCGGATCAAGACGAGCGTAGGAGAGGAAAGGAACCTCGTCGAGGACCAGGGGAGAATGGATCTCGTCGCTGAACACGAGGGCGTCATACTGGCTGACCAGCTCGCCGAGCGCGCGAAGTTCAGCTTCGTCAAAAACACGGCCGGTCGGATTCCACGGGTTGCAGAGAATCACGAGGCCCGCTCCAGCCTCAAGACCTGTTTTGATGCCTTCCAGATCGAGCGCCCACCCCTTGTCACCGGCAGTATCGCCGTGAAGGGAGGGAACCTCGATAACGGGGTGGCCAGCCTCGGTGGGCATTGAAAGGAAAGGCATATAAGCCGGCGTTGGAACGATCACCGGCGTACCCGGGCGCATCAACTTGGTCATCGTCAGTTCCAATGCGGGGAGAACGGACGTCACGAGACGAACCTGGTCCGGGCGCAGATCCCAGCCGAAACGACGCTGTTGGAAAGAGGCGGTTGCTTCAGCAAGCTTCGGTGCCAACCACGACGGCTGGTAGCCCAATAGTCCATCATTGATGCAATCCGTCATCGCCTTCGCGACGCTGGGAGCAGTACCGAAATCCATCTCGGCAACCCACGCGCCGATCGTGGGGGAGCCATCCTTGCGGGTTATCCCCGTCCATTTCAACGAGCCCACGCGATGAAGCTCAGCATCAGTAAAAGTACGAATTGGCACGATTGCTCCTTTATCGGGTCGCCGAAGCAGTCATCGATACCCTCTGATGCCTGCCGAGAAAATGACGTATTGGGAACAAGCCTAGCCCCGACGAAAAATACTGCCCGCCGGGGCGAGTAAGATAAAAGCATCATGAGTGAAACGACTGCTTCCGGCGCCGACGTGCGCGTTCGATTCTGCCCCTCACCGACCGGTACACCCCACGTAGGAATGGTCCGAACCTGCCTGTTCAACTGGGCATACGCGCGCCACACCGGCGGTACCTTCGTCTTCCGTATCGAAGACACCGACGCTGCTCGCGATTCCCAGGAATCGTTCGACCAGATCCTCGACTCCCTGGCATGGCTTGGCCTTGACTGGGACGAAGGCGTCAACAAGGGTGGCCCTCACGGCCCGTACCGCCAGTCCGAGCGTATGGACATCTACGCTGATGTCGCAGCAAAGCTCCTCGAAAATGGTTTCGCCTACGAGTCCTACTCCACCCCCGAAGAAATCGAAGAACGCCACCGCGCAAAGGGCGAAGACCCGAAGCTTGGCTACGACGGCTTCGACCGTGACCTCACCGAAGAACAGGTCGCTGCATTCAAGGCTGAAGGCCGCAAGCCGGTTCTGCGCATGCGCATGCCCGACGAAGACATCACGTTCAACGACCTTATCCGCGGTGAAATCACCTTCAAAGCAGGCTCGGTTCCGGACTACGTCATCGTTCGTGCCAATGGCCACCCGCTCTACACGCTGGTGAACCCGGTCGACGATGCACTGATGGAGATCACGCACGTTCTGCGTGGCGAAGACCTGCTGTCCTCCACCCCGCGCCAGATCGTTCTCTATCGCGCACTCGAAGAACTCGGCATCGCCAAGTTCATGCCTCGCTTCGGTCACCTGCCCTACGTCATGGGTGAGGGCAACAAGAAGCTCTCCAAGCGTGACCCCGAATCGAACCTGCTACTCCACAAGGAAGCCGGCATGATTCCCGAGGGCCTGAACAACTACCTCGCCCTCCTCGGCTGGTCGATCGCACCCGACCGTGACATCTTCACGATGGACGAAATGGTTGAAGCGTTCGATATTGCTCAGGTGAATCCGAACCCGGCGCGCTTCGATCAGAAGAAGGCCGTCGCCACCAACGCCGAGCACATTCGTCGCCTCGACACCTGTGATTTCACCCGTCGCCTAGTGCCGTTCCTGGCACGCGAAGGCTACATGAGCGCCGCAATCTACTCCGAGCTCACAGATACCGAGAAGGCAACCCTCGACATTGCTGCTCCGCTGGCGCAGACCCGCATTCAGACGCTCGGCGAGGCTGGCCCACTGATGCGCTTCCTGTTCGTCGGCGCAAGCGCCCTCGAGTACAACGAAAAGGCTGTTTCCAAGCTCAAGGATTCCGCTCCGGGCGTGCTCGCCACCGCACGTGAGGTTCTTGCCGGACTCGATGACTTCAGTGCTCAGGCAATCAAGCCCGCGCTCGATGCCAAGCTGGTCGAAGAGATGGGGGTGAAGCCACGCTTCGCATTCGGCCCGCTCTTCGTGGCGATGACCGGCTCGAACGTGTCGCTGCCCGTCGTTGACTCGATGGCAATCCTGGGCAAGGAAGAAACCCTTGCTCGCCTTGATCGCTTCATCGCGACGCTCGCCTGATTTCCTCAACGCTTTCGTGCCAATCGGTTGCTACCGGCTGGCACGAAAGCGTTTGGGGGAGGCCAAGTGTGGCTTTCGGCATCTTCCGCTCTGATTCTCCGCTTTGTTTTCATCGTGAATGTGCGAGGTGCATCGCGGATCGCTGAACGTGAAAGACGCTGTTTCGATGCGCCATCTCCCTGATGAACGGGGAGGGGCAGGAGAATGTGAGTCGAAACATGCCCGCTCGATTTGGCATTAGTGCCACACTCGACTAATCTTTCTTTTCGTCGCAAGAAACCTCAGCGGTGACTGCGATTGCCAATGGGGTATGGTGTAATTGGCAACACAGCTGATTCTGGTTCAGCCATTCTAGGTTCGAGTCCTGGTACCCCAGCCATCGGAACGCATGTTTTCCGATAGGCCCCCATCGTCTAGCGGCCTAGGACGACGCCCTCTCACGGCGTTAACGCCGGTTCAAATCCGGCTGGGGGTACCAAACCGATTTTCTCGGTTTAACTTGAAGTTTTCACCATGAGAATTTCAGCGCCCCCATCGTCTAGCGGCCTAGGACGACGCCCTCTCACGGCGTTAACGCCGGTTCAAATCCGGCTGGGGGTACCATTTGCACTCATGCTTTGTGGCGTGGGTGTTTTTGTTTATCTGCCACCGGGCGCTGACAGGATCGCGACTAGATGGTGATCCCGGCCTCGTACCTGGGCGAGCGTGGAGCGCACTGAGGTAAATGTGAGCGGAAAATACTAACTTTCGACGCTCATAATTCGAGTGTGCGCCTATCTTTACGTAGACTGGTTCGGTGCGCACGCACAATCGGACGACGGTCCGAAATGAACGTCAGGAGTATCTGTGTCCCTCATTGACAAGATTCTGCGAGCCGGCGAAGGCCGTACACTCAAGAAGTTTGATCAGCTTGCCACCCAGGTTGATGCGTTGCAAGAAGACTTCGAAGCGCTCACGGACGAAGAACTCCAGGCAAAAACCGCCGAATTCAAGGCTCGTCTTGAAGAGGGCGAAACCCTCGACGACCTCCTCGTTGAAGCTTTCGCAACAGTCCGCGAAGCGTCCTGGCGCATCCTGCGTATGCGTCCCTTCCACGTCCAGGTCATGGGGGGCATCGCACTGCACAAGGGCAACATTGCCGAAATGAAGACCGGTGAAGGCAAGACCCTCGTCGCCACGATGCCCGCATACTTGCGTGCACTAACAGGCAAGGGCGTCCATGTCGTTACGGTCAACGACTACCTGGCAAAATACCAGTCGGACATCATGGCTCGAGTCTACAATTTCCTCGGCCTGACCACCGGCTGTGTACTGGTCGGACAGAAGCCTGCAGAACGCCGTAAGCAGTACGAAGCTGACATCACCTACGGAACCAACAACGAGTTTGGCTTCGATTATCTGCGCGACAACATGGCATCCACCCTCGATGACATGGTTCAACGTGGTCACAACTACGTCATCGTCGACGAAGTTGACTCGATCCTCATTGATGAGGCCCGTACGCCACTCATCATTTCGGGTCCGGCCTCGGGCGACGTCAACCACTGGTACATGGAATTCGCTCGCATTGCGCGCATGCTTGAGCGCGACGTCGACTACGAAGTTGATGAAAAGAAGAAGACCATCGGTGTTCTCGAAGCAGGTATTGACCACGTCGAAGACCAGCTCGGCGTCGAAAACCTGTACGAGGCAGCAAATACTCCACTGATCGGCTTCCTGAACAACTCGATCCGCGCCAAGGAACTCTTCCACAAAGACAAGGACTACATTGTCACCGACGGTGAAGTTCTGATCGTCGACGAGCACACCGGCCGTGTCCTTCCGGGGCGTCGCTACAACGACGGTATGCACCAGGCGATCGAGGCCAAGGAAGGCGTCGAAATCCAGGCTGAAAACCAGACCCTGGCAACGATCACCTTGCAGAACTACTTCCGCCTCTACCCGGAGGGCTCCCGCGCTGGTATGACCGGTACGGCAGAAACCGAAGCAGCGGAATTCGCCTCCACCTATAAGATCGGCGTTATCCCGATCCCGACAAACAAGCCGATGATCCGCAAGGATCAGCCGGACTTCGTTTTCCCATCTGAAGCCGGCAAGCTCAAGGCAATCATTGAAGATATCGCTGAGCGCCACGAAAAGGGGCAGCCGGTTTTGGTGGGTACCGCTTCGGTTGAAAAGTCCGAACTGCTGTCCCAGTTGCTCAAGCAACGACACATTCCGCACCAGGTCCTGAACGCAAAGCAGCACGCGCGCGAAGCTGCCGTTGTCGCAATGGCCGGTCGCAAGGGTGCGGTCACGGTGGCAACCAACATGGCTGGTCGAGGCACCGACATTATGCTCGGTGGTAACTCCGAGTTCATCGCTCAGGCAAACCTCGCGGCCAAGGGACTTGACCCGAAGGAAAATGCTGACGAATACCGTGCGGCGTGGCCGATCGCCCTTGAAGAAGCAGATGCGGCCGTCCAGGCAGAACGCGAAGAGGTCCGTGAGCTTGGTGGCCTGTATGTTTTGGGTTCAGAACGCCACGAATCGCGTCGCATCGACAATCAGCTGCGCGGTCGTTCCGGACGTCAGGGTGACCCCGGCGAATCGCGCTTCTACCTGTCCATGGAAGACGACCTGATGCGCCTGTTCAACTCGGGTATGGCGCAACGCATCATGGCCTCGGGCGCATACCCCGAAGACCTACCACTGGAAAACAAGCTTGTTTCACGTTCGATCGCATCGGCGCAGCACCAGGTTGAAGCGCGCAACTTCGAAATTCGAAAGAACGTTCTGAAGTACGACGACGTGATGACCAATCAGCGTGAACTGATCTACGATGAGCGCCGTCGTGTCCTCGAAGGCGAAGACCTCGAGCCCCAGATGAAGAACTTCATGCGTTCACTGGTCACTGGAATTATCGATGAAAAGACCGGTGGTATCAGCCCCGCCGAATGGGACCTTGACGTTCTCTGGGATACGTTGCGTGGCTACTACCCACCGTCAGTGACCTATCAGGAAGTCGAAGAAGAACACGGTGGGGCAGGTTCACTGGTTCGTGAAGACTTGGTCGAAGAAATCTACGGTGACATTACCGCTGTCTACGAGGATGCGGAAGAAGCTCTGAAGGCCAATCCGCTTGCTCGCGGTCAGCTCGGTGAAGAACCGATGCGTGACCTTGAACGTCGTGTTGTTGTCGCGACCGTTGACCGTCTCTGGCGTGAGCACCTCTACGAAATGGACTACCTCAAGGAAGGTATTGGCCTGCGTGCCATGGGTCAGCGCGACCCGCTCGTCGAATACAAAGACGAGGGCGCTCAGATGTTCCAATCCATGATGGAGCGCATCAAGGAAGAATCGGTCCAGCAGGTCTTCTCTGTTTCCCACCAGTTCGAGCGTGCTTTTGAACAGGCAAAGGAACAAGGCCTCTTTAAAGATGATGAATCTGCGAAGGAATCGGCAGAAGAACCGGCCGCCCAGGCCGAGTCTGCTGATGCGCCTGCTCCGGCCAGCCCCGTTGCCGCTGCTAAGGCGCAGGTTGTCATCGGCGAAGCTCAGCGCCTCAACCTGGCGAAGCTCAGCTACTCATCGTCCGATGGGACGGCAACGCAGGGCAGGGCAACCTCGTCTGGCGCGTCGTCGAATCGTGCTCAGCGTCGCGCGTCGGCAAAGAAAGCGCGTCATCGAAAATAAGCGCTGGCTCTCGCCTTGGTGATTATCTAAGAAGGCGACGATAAAAAACGAAAACTTCTCCCCAGAAGAACATCGTCATTGATGTTTTCTGGGGAGAAGTTCGTTTACTTCAATCGCTGTGAACTTCTAAGCGATTTCAAGAGCGGTCGTCATCCAGCGACCTTTGAACTCTTGTAGGCGCAGTGCCACCGCATAGCATCGTGCAGCACCGCGAATAACGACGGACGCTTCAACTTTTCCGGGGCTGGGCTCGCTTGCTCGCCACGTGACGGGGATACACCCTGTTCGGGTTTCTTCGTCGCCTTCTTCCCGGAAACTCAGGTGTTTGAAAGCGTTGAAAAGTTGCGGAAGCATCCAGCGCTCCAGCTGACGTTTGTCCCTGAGATCAAGGACTGCCTCGATGGCTGCGCGGGCAAAACCTGCAGCCCACGGTCCCACGTCAGGAAGTGTGTCTGGATAGTGCCCGTAGGGAGTAGCCCGCGATTCGAGCCATGTCCGAGTGTCAGCTTGTTGCTTCGGAGGAACGTCGATTGTGAGGTCCCAGCGAAACATGCGACGTTCGGGCATGTACGGGAAGGAGGCTGGCATCGTTGCCATTGGTATAGCTCCTCTTATCTTGAGATTCTCGGTGTGTTTGACTGTGTTCATCGTCCGTCATGTAGACATGAAGGGCTGATTGTGTACCGCTGTATTTGCTACTCCCTTCCTTGCGCTGGGGATGTGGTGCGCGCGTTAAAAAGTGCCATCGAATGAGGTGCGATATTGCGACGCGCCGATATAGGTTTTTGTGTAAAGGTTGTTTATGAGTTATGAGTGTGCGGTCTGTGGGTGGATGCTGTCAATAGATTTCAAGTCCTGTGGATAACTTTTTACCCCTGAATGCTTTTCAACTGTTCTTCGTAACGACAAAAGCCCTAGAAGAGTTAAAAAATGGTGTTTTTTCAAAGAAAAATGATGAGTTTGAAGCGGCGCATCATCGCCTCATCAGGGTTATAGTGCTCGCATGTGTTGCGAAGAGAGGAAGCTATTTGCTTCAACGCGCTCAATGACAAGCAAGACACAAGGGTAAGTGTGGAACACTGAAGCTATGCGCGTATATTTCCCCGCTCTATCGTCTGATCTTGGCGAAGAACAGATTTCTTTGCGACAGGCCTTCGTAGCCGTTCCTTCCCCAGACATGGGGCGTGAGGACGTTGAAGTGCTTGAAGATGATGCGCAGGTCGAGGCTGCGTTGGCTTCGCTGATTCTTCTGCGCGATGCCCCAACGCATGCATATGCGCGTATTGTGCTTGCAACTGACATTCAAACGGACGCAGTGCCTTCTGGAACCGGAGTGCTTGAAGTCAACAATGTTCGGTGTGATTGGAACGATGTCGTTGCGATTCTTGCCGATGATGGTGAAACATCGGAGCAGGTTCGGCGCGTGATAGAAGCCGATGATCAAGACCAGGCAGACCACGCGATTAGTGATCTCTGGGAGTTTCCTCTGCAGTGGTTTGATGTGTCGGAACGAGATGCGCTGCGCGAGATTCTGAAGTAGGAATCTGTATTTACTGATCCCTGATGCATCGTGTGTGGGGCTAGCGTGATCAACGCTAGCCCCACACACGATGAAGCAAGGCCTTTCCTTTCCTCCCTGACAAACCGTCTATTGAAACGGAAGGGGATAATGTGTCGCCTGGAATCAGAAGTCGATCGACAAGCTTGAACCCCCGTTTGCTTTGGGGCGAACATGGATCTGATCGCTGATCTGCTTTGACATCTCTTCGACGTGGCTGATGACACCAACGGTTCGACCACTCTGGCGCAACGCATGCAGGTGGTGCATGACGACATCACGCGTATCGGAGTCCAATGAGCCGAATCCTTCATCGATGAACATCGATTTGATTTCCGTGCCCCCCGATTCAGCAGTGACAATGTCAACCAATCCCAACGCCAGTGCGAGAGAGGTATAGAACGTTTCGCCACCGGACAACGTTTGGGTCTTGCGAATGCGGTCTGTTTCCAGATCGTGAATTGCCAACCCCAACCCAGACTTCTTTGAACGAGTGCCATCTTCTGGTCTGCAGATCAGTTGGTAGCGACCACCGGAGAATGCGCTGAGACGAGGATTCGTCGCATCCAAAACCTCATTGAGACGCGACACTAGCACCCATGATGATAGGGGAGTCGAACTGAGATTGAGAGATCCACCGTTGACGATATTCACAAGACGCTGGTACGGAGCAACTTCTGCTCGGACATGGTCGAGCTCTGCCACGGCGGTCTTAAAGTGCGTGTGAGCATCGTCAATCTGTCTCACAAGAGCACTGAGCTGACCACAGCGGTGTTGCATGGCATCGCGCGCAGCCGTCGCATTGGTATCCGCTTCTTCCAAGGCCGCCGTAGACTGCACACTTCGATCAGCAACATTGGCAAGACGTTTGTCCAGGAGTTGGTTTCGCGTTATCTGAAGATCACTCTGATGGGAGTCAATCTGGTCCTTTAATGCACGGAGCTCTTCGCCAGCGATGAAATGTGAATCAACGAAAGCGAGGGCTTCCTCGATGGAAGCGCACGGCGAATCAGTGAGAGCCTGCGTCAGCGCATTCGTTGTAGTTTCAAGGCGCGCATAGCTTTGATTCCACTCTTGGAGGTGCTTGTGATGCGTGCGAGCTTCAGTCAAAGAATCGCTGACATTCGCCAGATGCGCTTCGATTGATTCAAAGGTTCCACGGCCTTCTTCACACCGAGCCTGCTTCGTATCGATTGATTGGGCAAGCGAAGAGTGTTGTGTCTGCGCCTTGCCAATTTCAACCTTGGTTTCAGCGAGCTCGTCTTTCACACGGCTAATGTTCTGCTCAAGTTCGGCCAGAGCCTGATCAAGTTCCTTGATCGTTTGAGACAACGCTGAATGCTTGTCGATTCTTTCTTGAGCATTCTTGATTTCGAGTTCCAACGAAGCTTTATCCGCACGTGCAATTGTGTTTCCGCTCGCTATGGCTTGGTTGGTCTGAGCGTGAAGCATATGTGCTTCGTTCAATTCCTGCTCTGCTTTCGAACGCGCCTGATCGACAGCATCAAGGTCTTCGAGGGTGACAGCGTCCGTCTGGTCGATACGTGCCGGAGCTGGATGCTCCACCGAACCACAAACAGGGCAGGGCTTGCCGTCTTCAAGCTGGGTGGCAAGACTGCCACTGGCGTGATCCATCCACCGCATATGTGCTTGGAGGGAAGCGATGTTAGCTTCTTGCGCCCGGCGACGAGCACTTTGAATGTTCTTAGCCCTGATCTTGAGGATTTCGATATGCTCAGCGACTTCACATGCAGCCTGGTAACGCGGTTGTAAGAGCGCCATGTCGCGTTCGCCTGTTGCGAAGAGCTCCAAGTCTTTCAACATGTTTTCGCGTCCCTGAAGGGCGCTTTCACGCATTTTGGGAAGCTGGGAAAGCTGGTCTTCAAGCTGGGTGCGTTTCTGGGTGAGTACAGCAAGTGAGGCTGTTAATGCCTCTTGTTCTTCGCGTTCATTACTGAGTTCTTGCTCGAGTGACGTGAGGTTCTCAAGAGTTGCTTTCTTGGCACTGAGAGCTTCCACAATGGTGCTGAGTTCTTCTAAAAGCTCGTCAACCATGTGAGAGGAAAGAGAATCTTCCTCAATATGCGAAAGGGTCGTGAACCGTGAGCGAAGCTGACGATGCGCAGTGAGAAGCTCGGTATTTTTGACTGACATATAGTCGCGAGCGTCGGTGAATTGACGAACCGGCCCAGAGAGCGAGGAAGCAATAAGAGCATCGGAATGACGCTTCTTGTACTGATCAATGATCAAAGCGTGCTCCATCAGCATCTCCAAGTGAGATTGGAGTTCCATGCGTTCTTCAACCAAGGAGTTCAAGGCGCGGGTAGCTTCGAGCTCGCGGTGACATGCTTCGGCTATATCGATCAACCCGGGGAGCTTGGCTTCTTCTTCATCGCATACGCGATGAGCACTCTGGGCGAGAGTGATCGCCAGCGTCGATGCCTGCTGTGAATCGGGGTCAAGAGGATCGACATCCGCAAATGATGAGGGGGAATCCTGTGAAGCTAAGAAAGGAGAATCGTGGGAAGAATCAGCATCTGCGGGGCGAATGAAGTCCTGAAGGTGTCCGTACAGGCTCTCTAGATCGCTGAAACGACGGGTGACCTCGCGTTCTGCCTCTACTACGTCATCTGAATGTTGTTTTGATACTTCAGCAAGCTTCTTTTGGAAGGTCGTAAAAAGATGAGTGTTGAAAATATCTTTCAGAAGCGCTTCACGTTGCTCTGACTTTGCCATCAAGAAATCAGCGAACTTTCCTTGAGGAAGAACGACGGTTTGAACGAACTGGTCTTTTGTCAGACCAACCGCTTGCGTGATCCACTGATTCATCTCGGCGGCGTTACGGCCGATGGGATCCCCATCAACGTAGGTAAAATGACCATCGGCTGATTCGACGGGGTGTACCTGAATCAACGTCAACTGCCCGTTACGCGCAGTCTTATTGCCCTCGGGGATATATGTGGGTTCTCGGTAGACCTTGAAGAAACCTTCGGAGACTTCAAAGACTAGTTCGACATAGGACTTCGCTTTGGCCGGAACATGGTCAGAACGCAAGCGATCCTTCGTTGAGTCGCTTCCGCGCGCAACAATTCCGTACAATGCAAATGTAATCGCATCAAGAATTGTTGATTTTCCAGCCCCGGTGGGTCCTTCAAGCAGGAACAAACCGGAGTCGTCGAATCGGGTGAAATCGATCGTTTCCTTTCCAGAGAAAGGGCCGATTCCTGCGAACTCGATACGAATCAGCTTCATATCAGGCCTGCTTCCTTACTTGTTCCCACGTGTCTTGAATGATGCCTCTCTCGGTGTCGGTGAGTTTTGCTCCGCCTAAGAGCTCAAAAAACTCGAGAGAGATTTCAGTATCGCTACGAGACGAAACCGCAGATACTCCCGTGTGAGACGGCGGAGTAAGCGATGACTCGTGCTGGATGATCAACGCGTACGGATAGATCGTTTTCAACCGTGGGATCATACGATCGGGTCGAAGATCATCGGTCACCGTGATGGAGCAATAGGATGCTTGATCATTCGGGTCAGGGTCAGTGATCAGCTGGTCCATCGTTCCGCGTAGAACAGCAATCGAACGATGAACAGGAATAGCAATCGGTTGCGGGTGAAGGTATCCCGCTTCGTCCACTGCATCGGTGTCCAGCAAGTACACGCGCTTGGTTACCCGATATTCCGAGAAAGAATATGCGACTGGTGAACCCGAATAGAACACGGGAACAACGGTTCCTGAAATCTGTTGAGGACGGTGCAGGTGCCCAGCTGCGACGTATGCAAGGTGTGCCACCGGCGCGTTTTTCCCGCCAAGCGTGTCAAAGATTCCCGCCGGCACATGGGCAACGCCACCGACTTCGATATTGCGCTCTGAATCCGATGCGCTACCGCCGGTGATAAACGCATGAGGCATCGCAATCGCCGGACGCACATCACCCTGAGCGCGGCGTTTACGCAGGTCGTTATGGATTCGACGCAACGCTGCCCCCATTACGGCTTCGTGTGAGCGCGCCAGGGGAACAGGCAGTGAGGTTTCTTCATCGATCTCTTGATCGGACAGGATCTGACGAACAAGGTCAGGTTCAAGATAAGGCACGGGATAGATCAACGCACCGTCGTCGAAAGTGCCGCACTCAATCGCAGTGCCGATTCGTTCCGGTTCAGTCTCTATGACAAGTGAATCACTGAGAAGAGCAGAGAACATTCCCAAACGAATGGGGCCATCGTGATTCCCGGACGTCAGAATAATGCGCGTATGACCAGCCAAATCGGTCAAGTAGCGGGACAACTGGCGTACTGCATGAACCGGTGGAACGCTACGGTCAAAAACATCGCCACTAATCAGAACAACATCGACTTTGCGCTGGATAACCAGTTCCTTTAACCAGCTAAAGAAGGCATCAATGGAGTCAGATAGGGACTCGCCGTGAAGCGTGCGCCCAACGTGCCAATCCGATGTGTGAAGAATCTGCATGCTTCTAGTGTGAGGCATACCGTGTACAAACCGAATTGCACTCTCGACGGATTAGTCCTTTGGCCAGTGGAAATGATCAAGAATCTGGTCGTGAAGCAAGCCGTTTGATGCGAGTGCATTCGCTCCCCAGGGGCCTGCTACTCCGGACAAAGACGTAAAGCGCCCACCTGCTTCAGTCACAATTGGCACCAGCGCGGCCATGTCATAAAGCTCAAGCTCAGGTTCACAAGCGACGTCAACAGCGCCGGTGGCGACCAACATGTAGCTGAAGAAATCACCGTAGGCGCGCGTGCGCCAAACGCGAGCCTGCAAATCAATGAACTCGTCGATCCGCCCAACTTGCTGCCAACCCGTCAGCGACGAATACGATAGCGACGCCTCCGACAGGGCATTGATTGTGGAAACGTGCAGAGTATGAGGGGCATTCGAGCCAAACTGTTCCCATGCTCCGCCACCTTGGGATGCCCACCAGCGTCGTCCCAACGCAGGCGCCGACACAACACCGACAACAACATCGGAACCATCAACCAGTGCAATCAATGTCGCCCACACGGGGACATTGCGCACAAAGTTCTTCGTGCCATCGATCGGGTCAATGATCCAACGTCGCGTCCCCGCCCCAGACGAACCGCGTTCTTCTCCGTAGATCGCATCATCTGGGCGGCGAGTCGCTAACGCAGTGCGGATCATGTCTTCGACACCACGATCCGCGTCTGACACGGGCGTGAGATCAGGCTTTGACTCAACAACAAGATCAGATGCTTGAAAGCGCGCCATTGTGATTTCATCAGCGTGATCAGCAAGATCTAATGCTATTTTCAGATCATCAGCGTAACGAGAGTCAGGCATGTCTTCACTCTAGCGCGCATCGCGTGACGCTTGCTTTGCCACGTTAACGGCATCAAGCAGGCGACGCGCTGACAGTGCCATAGCGTTGCGACGCGCAGAGTCTTCATGACAGACAGCCTCAAACGGGGCCTCGCCACGCACCCAAGCGTCGATTGCGCAACTCGGTTCGCCCTCCGCATGGGAACAGAGGGGGAGACACCACGAGGTTGCTTCTGCAACTTCCGGGAATACTCCCAGAACGTCTTCTTCGTCTACGTGCCCCAGGCCGAAAGAACGGACGCCGGGCGTGTCCATAATCCATCCGCCCTCGGGCAGTTCGAATGCTTCGGAGGAAGTGGACGTATGGCGTCCCCGTCCCGTCACTTCATTGACGTGCCCGACACTGCGGTGAGCATCAGGAACCAGCGCATTGATCAGCGTTGACTTTCCGACACCCGAATGCCCGACAAGCACGGAGAAATGACCCGCAAGCTCGCCCTTTAATGCCCCGAGCCCCTCAGTGGGAGTGGCCTTACCACCCTCAAGCGCCTGCGTAACAATAATGCGGAAGCCAAATGGAGTATAGGTCGCAAGAAGCTCGCTTGGGACGCCAAGATCGGACTTCGTGAGGCAGAGGATGGGGGTCATTCCGGCTTCATATGCGGCCACCAAACATCGGTCAATCATGCCGGTTCGAGGTGGCGGATCGGCCAGCGCGACGACGATACACATAGTGTCCGCGTTCGCGACAATCGCCTTTTCTCCGCGTTGGTCGGGTGCATCTTCCAATGACCGGCGAAGGATGGAAGTGCGTTCTTCGACGGCGACAATTCGAGCCAGCGTATCGACGCGTCCCGAAACGTCCCCGGTTACGCGCACGCGGTCACCCATGATCACCGATCCGCGCTTTAGCTCTTTGGCGCGAATAGCATTCAGAGTTGTCGCGTCGTCCATCCTGACGCGGTATCGCCCACGATCAATAGCAATGACGTGCCCGAGCGGTGAAGTAGACCAATCTGGGCGAATTTTTGTTCGTGGACGCTTTGACTTTCCTGCGCGAACTTTGACGCGCGGATCGTCGGTTCCAGTGTCACGCCTCAACGGAAGCCTCCTTGCTTGAAGCGACAAGCGATGCCCACATGAAAGGGAAATCGGGCAATGTCTTTGATGTGCACGCAATATCATCCAGCGTTGTTCCCGGAATTCCCAATCCTAGGATTGCCGCGAAGGTTGCCATTCGGTGGTCGGCATAGGCGTGGTGGAGCGCGGGCGTTGGAGTGGTGGGGGGAGTGATCGCCAGATAATCTGTCCCCTCATCGACCTGGCAACCACATGCCCGCAGTTCTGTTGCCAAAGCGGCTAGACGGTCAGTTTCATGACCTCGCAGATGACCGATACCTCGTAGAAGCGAAGGTGAATCAGCGAAAACGGTGAGCGCAGCAATCGTCGGCGTGAGTTCCCCGACGTCTGCCAGATCCACGTCGATTCCGCGAATATGGCCGGCCTTCGCGCTCACAGTCAGTGCGCCATCGCGCAGAGTAACGTCGGCTCCCAGCCGTGGAAGAATGTCGCGCCATGCGTCACCGGCCTGCGTCGTTTCGGCGGGCCAATGCGGGATCGTCACCTTTCCGCCACACACCAGTGCGGCTGCGAGGAAAGGGCCAGCATTCGACAGGTCGGGTTCGATCGAATTGACGAGGCCGCGCGACCGTTCGTTGATGACATGCCAGGAATGGAACGCGGGGGCACCTTCGTCTATTTCCTCGACATCGCATCCGCGCGCTCGCATGGTCTGACAGGTCATTTCAATGTGGGGGAGCGAAACGACTTTACCGAGTGCACTGATCGTTACAGGATGGCTGAGCATAGGCGCAACCAACAGCAGGGATGACACGAATTGTGATGATGCGCAAGCATCGACCGTGATTGTTGCTCCCGCCGGAAGGCGGAGTGGTCCTTGAATAGTGAAAGGCAGGAATCCTTCTTCGCCGTGGTAGGTGATCGTGGCACCACACTGCGCAAGAGCGTCCAGGAGTGGCTTGAGGGGGCGTAGACGAGCGCCCTCATCACCATCGAAATGAGTGATCCGACTGTTGAGCGCAGCCAAGGGCGGAATAAAACGCATCACCGTGCCAGAAAGCCCACAATCGATGGAGATCTCATCGGTGTGCTCTGGCGCTTGAGGATCAAGAGGGACAACGTGCGCCGAGGTGCCGGAAAACTCAATGTCAGCGCCCAACAGTCGAAGGGCGTCTATAAACAATCGAGTATCCCGCGAATCAAGAACCCCGGTCAGTGAAGAAGGAGAATCAGCGGTCGCTGCAAGATAAAGCTCACGAGCCGACAGCGACTTCGACCCGGGGATCTCAATAGTTGCATCTAACGTGCCCGATGCTACGGGCGCCTGCCATAGGCGGGAAGTCAAGCGGAAACCTTTGTCGCCAGAGCTTTCTCACGTTCTAGGGCACGGCGTGCCTGCCACTGATTGACTCGCCATGACACTGACGGGGCACCCACGCGATCCGTGCTGGCCAGCGCATATGCTCCAGCAAGTGCGAAACGGGATGCCATTCCAGAGGTCATTTCACGGCGCTCAGCGCGACTACGAGCAGTCCACAGCGGATGATTCACAAGAGCCATCGGAATCGAAATAGTCGCAAGAACCGTAGCGCTTGTCCGAGGAGCCTTACCAAGAGCAAAACATGTGGCTGCACCCAGCATCACGCCACCTAAAACCCGCGTCGCAACAGTCAGCTGCTCATCGGTGGGAGCGGCCTCGCCCGCCACCGTATCCATCAGCGGACGGACAACGTGAGCGCGCTCGACGTGCACTTCAGGCTCACGCAGAGCTGAAATGCCATCGAGGAGGGCGGGAAGCGCCAAAGCTGGCCTTGCACATGCACGAAGAAGATTCATGCTTCTATTGTCCGATGAAAAGCGGTTTTCGTGAGCCACAACGCGCTTGATTATGGAATACAAACCTCGTCCGCACGCGTTTACAGACGTATGAACCACACGATTTGGGTCTCCAACGCTTACCCTTAAGAGCGATGACTACTTTCGACAACGCTTCTCGTCCCTTTGTAGAAGTGGAACTAGATCAGACATTCGTCCGCGATGCCATCCCGTACGAAAAAATGCTCTTCCGCGCAGCACTGCGACTGACAGGTAACAGAACAGACGCTGAAGACCTCGTACAAGAGACCTATCTTCGCGCATATGCGAAGTTCCATCAATACGCCCAAGGCACCAATCTGAAAGCCTGGCTCTACCGGATACTGACGAACACCTTCATCTCCGAATATCGCAAAGCGCAACGTCGACCCAAACACTCGCCTAACGAAGACGTTGAAGACTGGCAGCTCATGCAAGCAGCTTCTCACGACTCAGTTGCTTTGAAATCGGCGGAAACCGAGGCTCTCGCTCGGATTCCGTCAACACAAATTCAAGAAGCATTACACAGCCTGAGCGACGAACAGCGAGCAGTTGTTGTACTCGCCGATGTTGAATCGCTCAGCTACAAAGAGATTGCCGACATACTCGACATTCCGATTGGAACCGTCATGTCGCGTCTCTCTAGAGGCCGAGCAAGCCTGCGCCGAACACTCGCAGACCTTGCCAAAGAATATGGAATTACAGGAGATAACAATGAGTGAAGCCATCGGATGCGACGCGTTCCGAGAAGCGCTCTTCGCCCTGGTGGATTGTGAAGAATGCGAAGAACGTCGCTCGCTCATTGATACCGGAACAGTCGAAGGCCCCTGCGAACGCGAACGCCTTGCCTTGATCGCGCATGCTTCTGGATGCGAGCACTGCGCCCAAGAATTAGACCATGAACGCCATGTGCGAACCGCGTTGCGACACTTCTTCGATGACGAGCCTCTTCCCGAAGGATTCGAAGCCCGTCTGCTTGCTCGCCTCTCATCGGTTCAGGTTGAAACAACATCTGTATATGTCGAAACGTCAGGGCAGTGACGTGTGTCGCTAGGACGGTCAGCCTGTTGGCTTAACCGCTGTTTTTATGGGAAACTGTCAGGGTTGAATTCAAAACTTGAGGAGATCAACATGTCGAAGAGGGGCCGCAAGCGTCGCGATCGTAAGAAGCACGGTGCGAACCACGGCAAGCGTCCAAACGCATGAGCCGTCTTTAACGCAATGCCCGGAGGCTAAAGCCTCCGGGCATTTTGTTTTATCAGTTTCCTTCGCATTACTCGCGAGGCGTCGCACCCGTCCATTCGTACCACCCTGAATGCAGTACGAGCCACGCCATCAAGGCGTATCCGGACTGGCCGGGAAGCGTCAGCCCTGAATCCGTTCGCGCCCTCGAGGCTGCCATGTCTTCAAACCACTGATCGTGCGCAACAAGGGGAGTGTACGTATCAACGTAAGGAAGGCCACGGCGCTGGCATACTTCACTCATCGAACGGGAAAGCTGAGCAACCGACGAAGAATCACTCCCGGCAAGAGGTGGAGGTCCCACCACGAAGCAAGGAATCCCCAGCGAGGCAGCACGATCGGTGATATTCGCCAGATTCAAGCGCGAACGAGCCGAGCTTAAACCCGCTGAAATATCAGCGGTACCAACACCGACAATCAAACCGCGAGGTCCTTCGGCACCCAAGCGGAGCCCGACTTCCGATTCCCAACGCGCTGCCAGGCTATTCGTGGATTCCCCGGGAACGCCCAATGTCATCACCGTTGGAGCCGTTGCAAACTCTGATCGAGCAAGCACGCGACCAATCCAGCCGAGCGCTCGCGGGTCACCAGTTCCAGTGACCAGTTCGTCTCCGATAACGCAAAGTCTCATTGGGTTCCCTCGAGTCAGCGAGCAAATGCTGCTGCCATGAGTTCGACGTTCTGCCGCTTGTGATCCGATCCTCGACCGGCTGCGGTTGTTGCCGATTCGGGGCGAGAGACAAGGCGAACAGGACGTTCAAACTCCATGAACATATTGAGTGCCAGGAACGGCCAGGGACCTTGGTTCTTCGGCTCATCCTGAACCCACATAATTTCTGCGTGCGGGTAGCGGGCAAGCTCTAAAGCAAGCTCCTGGGCGGGAAGCGGGTAGAACTGTTCAAGACGAATGATCGCCGTTGAACGATCGCCACGCGCTTTGCGTTCCTTAACAAGGTCATAGTAAATGCGTCCGGAACAGATCAAGACCCTGGTGACCTGCGTTGCATCAATCGACGGATCAACTTCACCGATGATTGGTCTAAAGGTCCCAGATGTGAAGTCTTCAATCTTAGAAGTTGCGGCGGCAAGACGGAGCAGTTGCTTGGGCGTGAAGGCAATCAGAGGCTTACGCGGGCGTCGATAGGCTTGCTGACGCAACATATGGAAGTGGTTAGCCGGAGTAGACGGCTGAACGATCCACATATTGTCCTGGGCAGCCAACTGCAGGTAACGCTCGATACGCGCCGACGAGTGGTCGGGACCCTGACCTTCGAAACCGTGGGGAAGCATCATCACCAAGGAAGAACGCTGGCCCCACTTCTGCTCGGCGGAGCACACGAACTCATCGATGACGGGCTGCGCGCCGTTCGCGAAGTCACCGAACTGTGCTTCCCAGACGGTCAGAGCATCGGGACGTTCCACCGAATAACCGTAGTCGTATGCGAGCACCGCATACTCCGACAGGGGAGAGTCGAAGATATCGAACTTCGCCTGCGTTGGGGTCAGGAACTGAAGCGGTGTGAATTCACGGCCGTTCGTGTTGTCGTGAAGAACAGCGTGGCGCTGGACGAAGGTCGCGCGACGTGCGTCTTCACCCGAGAAACGAACGGGCGTTCCCTCCATCAGCAGTGTGCCAAGAGCCAAGAGTTCGCCGAATCCCCAGTCAATGGGACGCTTCCCGTAGGCCATTTCTTGGCGTCGCTCGCAGAGCTGAGCCATCTTCGGATGCGGGGTAAAGCCGGGCGGGAAGGAAACGTGAGCGTCACCGATGCGGCGGATTTCTTCCGTCGTTGTTGCTGAGTGCCAGCCAATCATCATGCCGGAACCGGGCAACTGAGAGTCGGGCATCAACCAGCCGGCGCTTTCCTTCTCAGCATCATCTTGCGGTGCCCACCCGTTTTCGCGAGTTTCGGACAGGATGCGCGAGAGCTCGTTCTCGTACGCGGTCGCCGAAGCGAGGGCCTCGTCTTCTGTCAGTTGGTGACGACCAACGAGGTTCCGCGTGTAAACGGTGCGTGTCGACGGGATCTTATTAATCAATCCGTACATGACGGGCTGGGTCATCGACGGGTCATCACCTTCGTTGTGACCGCGACGGCGATAGCAGACCATGTCGATGATGACGTCCTTATGGAACGTATTGCGGTACTCGAAGGCGAGTGCTGCCATGCGGACAACAGCTTCCGGATCGTCGCCGTTCACATGGAGGATCGGTACCTGGAGGCCCTTGGCAAGGTCGGTGGGATAGCGGGTCGAACGGCCAGACGTTGGTCCGGTTGTGAAGCCAATCTGGTTGTTCACGATCACGTGGATCGTGCCACCGGTCTTGTAACCGGTCAGCTGGCTCATATTGAAGGTTTCCTGGACAACACCTTGGCCAATGAACGCGGCGTCGCCGTGAACCAGAACAGGGATAATTGGCAGGCTTTCATCGCCAAGCACTTCCTGCTTGGCGCGGACAATGCCTTCTAGGACGGCGTCGGCGGCCTCGAGGTGCGATGGGTTAGCGCCCATGTACACCTTCGTTGCCACACCGTCTTCCAAAGTGTAGACGCCCCAGGTTCCTAGGTGATACTTCACGTCGCCGGAGCCCTGAACCGATGAAGTATCTTGGTTTCCTTCAAACTCGGAGAAGATCTGCGCGTAGGACTTGCCAGCAATATTCGCCAGAACATTCAGTCGGCCACGGTGCGCCATTCCGATCGCAACTTCGTGGATACCTTCTCGTGCCGATCGTGCAAGGATCTCATCAAGAAGCGGGATCAGTGACTCGCCACCTTCAAGGGAGAAACGCTTCTGTCCCATGAACTTGGTCTGAAGGAACTCTTCGAACGCTTCGGCGCGGATCAGCGTCGACAGAATTCGACGCTGTTCAACTGGAGTGGGAACTTCGTAGGGGAGTTCGATGCGGTGCTGGACCCACTGTCGTTGCTCGGGATCCTGAATATGCATGTATTCAATGCCGACGCTACGCGTGTACGTGTCGGACAGGCGAGTCAGGATATCGCGTAGCAACATTTGCTGTTGGCCACCGAATCCGCCGGTCGGGAAGGGACGATCGAGGTCCCATACGGACAGGCCGTACTGGGTGATATCCAGGTCGGGGTGGCGGCGCACGCGGTATGCCAACGGGTCCGTGTCTGCGGCAAGGTGACCGCGTGAGCGGAATGCGTGGATCAGCTCTACGATGCGCGCGGGCTTCCCCTTCTCACGCTCGACGTCATACTCGTGGTCCGCTTCCCAGGCGTAGGGGTACTGGGGGATGTGAAGTGAAGAGAAAACGCGTTCGTAGAATCCATCCAGACCCGACAGCTTTTTATCGATGAGCGCGAGGAACTGGCCGGAGGCCGCACCTTGAATAATGCGGTGGTCGTAGGTCGACGACATAAACATGGTTTTGCCGATGCCCATTGCTGCCAGCTTGCGCGGGGAAACTCCGCGGTATTCGGCGGGGTAGTCGGTTGCGCCAACACCGATAATGAGGCCCTGCCCCTTCATTAGGCGAGGAACAGATGTTGTTGTACCGATTGTTCCAGGGTTTGTCAGAGTAACGGTTGCCCCTTGGAAGTCAGCGGTACCAAGATCGCCGGTGCGCGCACGCTTGACCAGATCCTGATATGCGTCAACGAATTCCATGAAGGTCATGGTGTCTGCCTTGTGGACGACCGGGACCATCAGAGAACGCCCGCCGGAGGCGTTGGTGACGTCAATTGCTAAGCCGAATCCGACGTGGGCTAGACGGTGGATCGCGGCCTTGGTGCCTTCCATCTGATAGCGGACGTTCATATCCGGCATTTCGCACAGAGCCTCGACCAAGGCGTAGCCAATCAGGTGGGTGAAGGAAACCTTGCCACCAACGGTGCGCGCCAAGTGAGCGTTGATCAGAGCGCGGTTTTCAATCAGGAGCTTCGCAGGTATCTGACGCTGTGACGTTGCAGTGGGAACAGAGAGGGATTCATCCATGTTCTTCGCAGTTGCGCGTGCCACGCCCTTGAGGATGCGGAGCTCGTCTTCCTCGGCAAGATCAGTGTTGAGTGATGCGGCGGTGTGGCCGTGCATCTGACGTGTATAGGGAGACGTTGCTTCCATGATGCGCGCCGGAGGAGCCGGGGGCAGGTCAGAACGCGTCACGGACTCCACGTTCGTTTCCGGTGCGTCCGCTTCGGGTTCCTCGAACACAGATTCAGCTAAGATACGTGCTTTCGGCTGTGCGAAGTGTGTCGTGGGGTGATCGTGGATCGACGAGGCCGCCGGCGGGAAAACCGCGGTCTGAACGGGGGCGGGGTGCGATGCGGCCGGAGCGGCCTCGGCAGTTGGCTGAGGAACACGCAACTGAGGAGGAGCGGACTCGGTCGCAAAAAATGCGCGCCACGAGGGATCAACCGAAGTTGGATCCGCCTGATACGCGCGACGCATGGTGTCGACGTACCAATTATTTGCCTGCGGCTGTGCTCCGTTGTCAGTTGCCACGAGAATCTCCGTTCTGTTCAGCCGTGAACCCTACGGCAAAGCATACGGACAGTCTGGGTCTTTAGGCCCGATTTTATAGAGATTGGATATAGCTTGAACGCGTCTTTGGGGAAAAGAAGAAGAATTTTTGGTGAAACTGGCAACAGAGTGGATTCTTGTGCTACACAGAGCACGAATCGGTAAACTGAACGGGTTATGGATTCTGATTTACCATCCAACAGTAAGGTCACGCAGTGATCGCAACTATTGCGATGCTCGTGCTTGGCATCGTTCTGACAATCGGCACATTTATTTTCGTGTCCGCGGAGTTTTCGCTGGTCGCGCTCGATCAAGCGGTCGTTGAAAAGCGATTCCAAGCCGGCGACAAATCCGCCGGAGAAGTCCTGAAGGCAACGAAAACACTGTCGACCCAGCTCTCTGGAGCCCAAGTTGGTATTACGCTGACCACGATTCTTCTCGGCTACACCACGCAGGTAACAATCGCTGACCTTCTTGAAACGGCACTCGGAAGTGCTGGTTTAGCGGCTGGGCTTGCCACGGGTATCGCCGCGATTGTGGCGGCAGTTTTCATTAACGCCGTATCAATGCTCTTTGGCGAGCTGGTTCCAAAGAACCTTGCGCTCGCTCACCCCTTAAAAACCGCGGGTCTTGTCGTTCCCTTTCATATGTTCTTCACTGCGCTGATGAAGCCGATTATTTTCGTTTTGAACGGGTCGGCGAACGCGGTGCTCAAACTGGTGAACATCGAGCCTCAGGAAGAGATCTCATCTGCTCGGTCAGCGTCTGAACTCGAAGCAATGGTTCGACACTCAGCCGAAGAAGGCACGATAGACACGTCGACCGCCTCGTTGTTGACGAACTCAATCCGCCTGTCCGAGTTCACCGCTGCCGACGTCATGACAGACCGCGGGCTGCTTCACTTCCTGCCGGACACCGCCGTCGCATCTGACGTTGTCGCCTTCTCACGAGAAACCGGGCACTCACGTTTTCCGATCGTCGGTGAGGATTTAGATGACATCATCGGCTTGGTTTCGTTGCGCCGTGCCATCGGAGTTCCTTTCGAGCGTCGCGACGAGGTCCCCGTTGTGTCTGCATCCCTGATGGCAGAGGTTCCATCGGTTCCCGAAACAGCCCCCATTGGTCCTCTGATGGTGCAATTGCGTGACGAAGGCCTGCAAATGGCAATCGTCGTCGATGAATACGGTGGGGTGGCAGGTGTTGTCACTTTGGAGGACGTCATCGAAGAAATCGTTGGTGAAGTGTCCGACGAGCATGATGGGCGTCGCCTCGGGATCCGTACCCGTGCCGACGGCGCTCTGCTGATCCCCGGAACCCTGCGCCCCGATGAGCTCTTCGAACGAACTCGGATCGCCCTTCCTGAAGACAACGCCTACGACACGATAGGCGGCCTCGTGATGGCCCAACTTGGACGCATCCCAATGGTTGGCGACCGCGTTGACGTGCACTCAGTGATCCTCGAAGTTGAACACATGCAGGGTCGACGCATTATGCAGATAGCGCTCTATGTGCCTGATCAGGAAGATGAAGAACCGGAGGTTCAGCTATGAGCGCCGGTTGGGGTCTTGGAATCACCGTTGTGTTGCTGGCAATGAATGCTTTCTTCGTCGCCGGAGAATTTGCGACGACATCGTCGCGCCGTTCGCAGATCGAGCCTCTCTGCGAAGAAAAGCGTCGCGGAAGCGCTCAGGCGATGTTCGCACTTGAACACGTATCATTGATGCTCGCTATCTGTCAGCTGGGTGTCACGGTCGCATCAACAACCCTCGGCGTCGTCGCAGAACCGGCGATCGCGCACCTCGTGGAGCATCCGCTGGTTTCACTGGGCTTACCTGCCTCGTCGGCGCACGTCGTTGGTTTTATTGTCGCACTGATTATCGTGTTGTTCCTGCACGTAGTATTCGGTGAAATGGTGCCGAAGAACGTGTCGATCGCAAACCCGGCACGACTCCTTCTGCTTCTTGCGCCACCTCTGGTGGCAATTGGACACGTTGTCAGCCCGATTATCCATGCAATGGATTCATTGGCGAACTGGTTCCTGTCACTTCGTGGAATTGAACCTAAATCTGAAATTGCGGCAACGTTTACAGCCGAAGAAGTGGCCTCCATCGTCGAATATTCGACCGCTGAAGGAGCTTTGAGTGACGACTTTGGTTTGCTCTCGGGAACCTTGGAATTCTCGACCGAAACCGCTGGGTCAGCGATGGTTCCTTTGGGTGACCTGGTTACTTTGGAGCCCGATGTCACCCCCGACGAGGTTGAAAAAGAAGTTGCTCGAACAGGTTTCTCGCGCTTCCCGATCGTTGCTCAATCCGGTGAAATCGCTGGGTACATTCACCTGAAGGACGTACTCTATGCCGATGCTACGAATCGCACTCAACCGATTCCCGCCTGGCGTATCCGCAAGATGGAAACCGTTGCATCAACCGATGAAGTCGAAGACGCGCTCCGCGCAATGCAACGTTCGGGAACGCACTGTGCACTGGTGAAAAACCAAGCAGGAGAACGAATCGGCGTGCTCTTCCTTGAAGATGTTCTAGAAGAATTGGTCGGCGAGGTTCGTGACTCATTGCAACGCGATGTGATCACTCGCGACCGCGATGAGTTATGACTCCCACTTTCAACCAAACCTCTTTAACCGCCAGGCAATACGATGTAGGTTAGTAACCGTTGAACTCGGGCACTCACTTCGAGGGCAACTCCCTGAAATCAGCAGATGAAAAGGAACGTTCAGCGTGTCTGAAGCCAAGATTGAATGTCCGTTGCCGTCACGTCGGCAGATTCATGGACATAGCGATCTGGACGCGTCTACGCCTCGCAAAAGACAATCCCACGTTACTCGTCGTGTAGCTCGTGTCGGTGTTCTTGCTGTGCTAACGGCAACGACTGTCGCGATCCCGCTGTCGGGGTTTGTTGGTGCTCAGTCTTCTGTTGAACTTCCTGCGCGTGCACTTGGTGTTAGTGCCGGTGACGAGTCCTGGACAACGACAACGGTCGTCGCGCAATCGCAGGCCCTTGAAGGGTCCGTCACCGCAGCATCTCGCACACGAGTTCGCGCACCTTTGACTCTCAATAGGTGCTTGCCCTCTGCCCAGACAGCCGCGGGCAATCGAGATGTCCAGGTTCGATCCTCGGAGATCTACTGGCCAATGCCAGCAGGAACGTTCGAGATCACGTCGCCGTTCTTGATGCGCGTTTCCCCGATTTCTGGTCAGCTACAGATGCACGAAGGCATCGACATGGCTGGCCCACTGGGGACTCCGCTACACGCCGTGTATGGCGGCGAGGTCGTCGAGGTCTCTGAAAACAGCCGTTCCGGTGCGTTGGTGAAGATCAAGCACGTCCGTGAAGACGGAAGCATTTTCTATAGCGCGTACCTGCACCAGTACATGGATCAGATCAAGGTCCGTGTGGGCGACACCGTAGAAGCGGGACAGGTAATCGGTGCCGTTGGAAACAACGGTTGGTCAACTGGCCCGCACCTTCACTTTGAAATCCATAACTCCAACGACGAGCCCATCGATCCCGAAGCATGGCTTAAAGAAGTTGGCGCAGTTTATTTCGGAGAGCAGGCTTGTTCATGATCCCGGTTTCTTCTCGCGTCGGGCCGATCATTCTTGCCCACAGGGGAGGCAACGAGGTCGCGCCTGAAAACTCGCTTGAGGCATTCGCTGATGCACGTCAGCTCGGTATCCGCCACATTGAAACCGATGTTCATCTGACCGCTGATGGCAAGGTTGTTGTCCACCATGATCCGATGATCGATCGCGTATACAACGGTTCTGGTCTGATTGCTCAGATGACGTGGGATGAGTTGAAGACGTACACGAACGATCACGGTGATCGTATTCCGTTGCTGTCCGAAGCTCTTGAGACCTTCCCGGATCTCTACTTCAACATCGATGCGAAGGTTCCCGGTGTTGAGGGGCCTCTGTTGGATGTTGTCCGTCAGGCTCATGCTGAGGATCGCGTTGTCCTGGCATCGTTTAACGAGCGTCGGCTGAAGTGGCTCAGAGAGCAATCTCAGGGCCAGATTGCAACGTCGTTGGGTAGTCAATCAGTGGTGCGTTTGGTTGTGGCTGCAAAGAGCGCAACGAAGACGCGCACATGGCGGATTCCAGGTTCTCATCAGGGCGTTGTTGCCGCTCAGGTTCCGCTGTCCTTCGGCCCTGTGACCGTTGTGGATCGTCGTTTTGTTGCGGCGGCCCATTCGCATGGTTTAGCTGTCCACGTCTGGACGGTCGATGAGATTGACGATCTTAATCAGCTGATCGCTCTTGGAGTCGACGGCTTTGTGACCAATAAGCCGAAGTGTCTGCGCGACTATCTGATCGATCGCGGACTTTGGGAAGAGCTTCCTCCTCCAGGCGCGATGCGAGGTCAGCACCCGCGCGACTGAGCGTCGTGAGCAGAATGCGCCTCATGCGTTTATGTGCATGCAGGTGCGTTTTCTTTTGCGTTACGCGCGAGCTGGCAGGTTTGGGCGTGTGAGGCGACGATGTGGGGTTTGCGTGTGGAGTGGATCCGGTTTTTTGCCTCGAATGACCTCAGAGAGCGCCAGCGAGGTTCTGTATGTTTGATCCGCTGTTGACGTCGATGCTGACCCCATACTTACATACGCATTCGGGGTGTGCGCCGCGC
>NZ_JASOMS010000117.1:0-299 GCF_030216865.1 Pauljensenia sp. UMB6358
GACTACTACACCACCTATATTCGCTCACGTAATGATTGGCAGTTCGCGGGCATGTACTGCGATGAAGGTATTTCTGGCACCTCTATGAAACGTCGCGAAGGTTTCCAAACCATGATCGATGACGCCCTGGCAGGCAAAATCGACCTGATCCTCACCAAGAGTGTGTCCCGGTTTGCTCGCAACACGGTCGACTCCTTGACCACAGTCAGGAAACTCAAAGAAGTGGGAGTGGAGGTGTACTTCGAAAAGGAAAATATTTACACCTTTGACGCCAAAGGCGAATTGCTCATCACGATCAT
>NZ_JASOMS010000118.1:0-298 GCF_030216865.1 Pauljensenia sp. UMB6358
TTCTTTGCCGTCATTGTGCTCCATCTCCTAAAATTGCTGTCATTGCAGGTGAGGGGTGTTAGCTTCGGACTAATTTCAACATGGTGGAAATTACTTCGGAATCAGTTTAGTCTGCGAGAAGCACCAAAGGGGGAGCGAATGAGCAAGTTGGTTCGGGTGGGCGTCGACGTTGGATCCACTACTGTGAAGGCAGTTGTGCTAGACGAGGACGGCAAGCGGCTGTTTGCCGACTACCGCAGGCACAATGCTGACGTGCGCAACGAACTAGTGCGGTTGTTGGAAGACATCAATACTGATC
>NZ_JASOMS010000119.1:0-297 GCF_030216865.1 Pauljensenia sp. UMB6358
AGCTACCTTTTTGTCCCTTGGCAAAGAATTCTTCTACTTCACGCTGCTCGGATTTTTGCAGACCGCGGATTTCAGTCGCCATGCGCTCGATTGACGTGGCAATGCTTGCCAGTACTGCAAAATACTCGGCATGCAGGTCACGCGGTAAGACTTGAGTTGAAATTTCTTGAGCACGAATACCTAATTTCTCACAGACATATTTTTCCACAAATGGCGGAATGTTGGCAAAGTTTCCAACCGCACCTGAAATTTTCCCAGCTTCCACACCAGCGGCAGCATGTTCAAAACGCTCGATAT
>NZ_JASOMS010000120.1:0-296 GCF_030216865.1 Pauljensenia sp. UMB6358
CGTCAACGCGATGTGGAAAACAAAAGTCAGGGCAATGTTCTAGAGCGTCGCCAACGTGATGTTGAGAACAAGAGCCAAGTAGGTCAACTTATAGGGAAAAATCCACTTCTTTCAAAGTCAACTATATCTAGAGAAAATAATCACTCTAGTCAAGGTGACTCTAACAAACAGTCATTCTCTAAAAAAGTATCTCAGGTTACTAATGTAGCTAATAGACCAATGTTAACTAATAATTCTAGAACAATTTCAGTGATAAATAAATTACCTAAAACAGGTGATGATCAAAATGTCATTTT
>NZ_JASOMS010000121.1:0-295 GCF_030216865.1 Pauljensenia sp. UMB6358
TTGACTGTGATTCAACGCCGCCTTGGGCATTCCTCCATTAAGGTTACTTCAGATACTTATGGCCATCTTGCGCCGGATGCTTTGCAAGTGGCAGCGGACGCTATCGGGATAGCGCTTTCTCAGGCATTGCCAGAAATAGAGGGTTTACCAGGTTAGGGGGTGTGGTATTCTGTAATTGCCCGGACCTTAGTTGCCCGGTAGCTATGGCGTTAAATATATGCGCTCTGCCAATGGAGCCTAGCAGCTTACAGGCAGTTTCCCCACGTAAGTGGGGGTAACCCAATACGGGTAAAAT
>NZ_JASOMS010000122.1:0-295 GCF_030216865.1 Pauljensenia sp. UMB6358
GCTGCTTGCGGAAACCGGAATCGTTTCGTCGCCGGAGAATTTCCTGCAAAAGCTGTCTACCCGGAAGACTTTCAGTTGTCATTGCTCACCATCCTGAGAAAATGCGACTTTGCCATCCTTTTTAGCGTCTTTCAGTCGCCTGTTGATGTCCCGTTGCAGGTCGGCGCGGAGCTCGTAAATCTGTTGTGCATCTGTTGCCAGATAAGGTTCAGTGATCTCATCGAAGGTTTCCAACGATGCGGCGCGAAGATCCGTCAAGAGATCGCCTGGGTAAGACTCATGGGCGCGAAGACTT
>NZ_JASOMS010000123.1:0-294 GCF_030216865.1 Pauljensenia sp. UMB6358
GTCGTGGAGTTCGTCGAGGCGGTCTAGGTAGTCGGTTTTGAGCCAGTGGTAGGGGCTGTCGGGGTTTGTGGTTCCGAGTAGTTGGGAGCCGTCTAGGCTGAGGCGGGATAGGAGCATGCGGAAGAAGGAGTCTGGGAGGACTGTTACTTCGTCTGCGTAGGCTAGGGCGACTGTTGCGCCGCGGATTTTTGTTTCTGCTGATTGGTCGTTGGCTCCGACTATGCTGACGGGTTTGCCGAGTATTTTTGCGGTTGGTGCGCCTTGCCTGTAGTTGATGGCTTTGGCTAGCCAGGC
>NZ_JASOMS010000124.1:0-294 GCF_030216865.1 Pauljensenia sp. UMB6358
GCCGCCCCTGCACTTTCATGATTGGCGTTCCCCCGATGTTCTCTCGCCTATTGAAAGCGGCACAAAAGGCAGGCATTGCCTTAGACAGCATCAACTACACAATCTCTGGTGCCATGCCCTTGAAGAAGAAAGACGCACAGGCCTGGGCAAGCGCCACTAACGCTCCAGTTATCGAAGGTTACGGTATGACGGAGACGTCGCCCATCGTGACCGGATCGCCCCTCAGCTCCACCAGAGTCGGCACCCTTGGCTTACCGTTCCCTTCGATCCAGGTTCGCCTAGTCAGCTTGGAGG
>NZ_JASOMS010000125.1:0-294 GCF_030216865.1 Pauljensenia sp. UMB6358
CTCGCGAATACGAGGGTCACATGATTCCCTATGTTTCAACACGCAAGCTAGCTCACGAGCTTGTCGCCCTACTTGGCAAGCGGCTCGACGGCGTGACGGTCGCTGAGCATACTCCGCGCCTGGACGCGCCATACAAGCTGCTCGTCATTGAGCCTGTCCCCTCCAGCAGCATCACCGCTGTGACTCGGTATATGCGTCTCCAGCTCACAGTCTCGGTCATCACGGAAGCGCTGACCGGTGACTTTAACGAGGCTGCTGAAATCTTCGACGACGCGTGCAATGTCCTTGCAGCCT
>NZ_JASOMS010000126.1:0-294 GCF_030216865.1 Pauljensenia sp. UMB6358
TTTCGCAGTTGCGCGAGCTCGTTCCGCCCGAGTATGCGGTAATGATTGACTTGGCGGCTTGGGGGGCGCTGCGCTTTAACGAGATTCAATGCTTGCGCCGCATGGACCTTGACTTGAGTAAAGGTGTTGTAAGGGTGCGACGGGGCATAAGCCGGGGCATTGGCGGTCAGCTTATTGAGGGGCTGCCAAAGACTGACGCGGCTCAACGTGACGTTACTCTTCCCGCTGAGTGTGCCAAGCGCGTCACAGAGCACATGCACACCTTTGTTAGCAAGGATAAGGACGCCTTAGTTG
>NZ_JASOMS010000012.1:0-38932 GCF_030216865.1 Pauljensenia sp. UMB6358
TAAAAACAAACTCAAAAACAAAAAACAGGCATAAAAACAAACACACTATCGAGTTCACAAACAACACCCACACACCCACCAAAAGCACTCAACTTTCGTTGGTTACCTCAGTGAGGGAGGCAGTCGATTCGAGCTTTTCTCGCTCTCGGCGACAGGAAAATAATTTACACACCTTCGTGGCAACTCGTCAAATCATTTTGACGTGAGCGTCACCACACTCGGCGCGAAGGCTCATTTTCTCCTCAAATTCAGCCACTTTGACGAGCTAAACACAAATTTCTTCTTCTGACGATTGCCACTCTCCTCACAGTGACCAGGGCACCAGTCGCTTGCAGGAACCGATGCCTTGACAGCGTCAATATGCTGTCCACAGCCAGCCCACGTCGTCTTTCCGCAGATGTCACACTTCACCGGTCGACACATTGTTCATTCCTCTTCCTTTAGGGTCTTCGAAGCAATCGACGATTGCTTCACCGTCATGTCTCAGTAGTCCAATAGTTCCTGATGGCAATGAGCCCACGCTTCAGGGCATCAGCATTCACCCTGCGCGAATGCGTATCCAACGACGAAAACCAGGAGACAAGCATTGCTGAATTGGAGAAGCTTTTCCTTTCCCTTTCCTAGATTTTCCAAACATTAGCCCAAACGTGACTAGTCCTTTGCCTTTCCCGTACAATCACCTTGTCAATCGCTACGCCATGTAGCGTCCCATCTTCCGACAAGGTAACGAGCATGCTTCCTGCTTCTTCATCGATTGTCGACTCGATTAACACAGTCCTCGACGTTCTCAACACCTGGCTGTACTCATACATCCTGATCGCACTGCTTATCGGTGGCGGCCTCTACTTCTTCATTCGCACCAAAGGCTTGCCTGTGCGTATGTTCCGCGAATCAATCCGCGTGGTCACCGAGCCCCCAGAGAAGAAAGGCGAGCTTTCATCCTTCCGCGCACTGATGGTCTCCACCGCATCGCGCGTGGGCGTCGGCAACATCGCCGGAGTCGGTACCGCAGTCGCTCTTGGTGGCGCAGGCTCCGTCTTCTGGATGTGGGTCATCGCAACACTCGGCGCCGCGTCAGCATTCATCGAATCCACACTTGCCCAGATCTACAAGAAGCGTGGCCACTCAGCTGACGACCATTCCATCGGCGGCCCCGCGTACTACATCCAGATCGCGCTCAAGCAGCGTTGGCTTGCAGTGATCTTCGCAATCGCATTGATCCTCACCTACATGGGTGGCTTCAACCTGCTGGCCTCGTTCAACGTCGCTGACGCATTCACCTCGTACTCCTGGTACCACGAAGGCTCGACCCCGTACATCATCGGCGCAATCCTTGCCATCGCGATGGCACTATCAATCTTTGGGGGCACACGGCGCCTGACTTCGGTTACCGGCGTCTTGGTTCCGATCATGGCCCTCATTTACCTGACCGTTGCTGCGATCGTCATCATCTTCAACTACCAGAACATCCCCGCAATGCTCGCCGCGATCTTCCAAGGCGCCTTCGATTTTGAAGCAATCTTCGGCGGTTTCGCCGGCTCGGCAATGATGCTCGGTATTAAGCGCGGTCTTTACTCGAACGAAGCCGGTGTCGGCTCTGCTCCGAACGCGGCTGCGTCCGCATCTGTTTCACACCCCGTGAAGCAGGGCTTGGTCCAGATGCTTTCCGTCTTCATCGACACGATGATCATTTGTACTCTGACCGCGTTCCTGATCCTCTCCTCTGGCGTCCAGGGTGGTGACGATCTGAAGGGCGCTCCGCTGGTTACAGCTTCGATGCAGACCGTTCTCGGTGGCGTCGCTCTGCCGTTCACGACCACCGCGTTGCTGCTCTTCGCATTCACGACGATCATCGGTAACTTCTACTACGCCGAGGTCAACCTGCGCTTCCTCGCTGGTGGACGCGTTCCGATCTGGGGGCTGCAGATTTTCCGTGGCATCGCAGTGATTCTTGTGTTCTCGGGTGCTCTTCTGGACTTCTCAGTTGCATGGAACCTTGGTGACCTATTGATGGGTCTCATGGCTCTGATCAACCTGCCGGTCATCATCATCTTGGGCAACAAGGCCATTAAGGCTGCGAACGACTACCAGGCGCAGCGCAAGGCTGGAAAGAACCCCGAATTCAAGGCGACTTCCATCGGTATCACCGAAGAACTCGACTACTGGAAGTGATAATCACGCTCAACTAGTTCTGACCTCACATCCGTGACGTGTGGCCCTCGTTCAGAAATGAGCGAGGGCCACACTTTTACCTTTTTCAGGATTAATTTCGAGAAGGCAGCCTCGTATCGGCATTCATCAGGCGGGTACACGCTTTCCGTTTCGCGAATCATCCCACCAGTCAGTTTTTCCAGCTCAGGCATACGAGGCAACGAAATCAGGCTCCCAGCTGGTAAAACAACATCTCAGACGACAAAACCTGCCACACCGAACCTCGTACACCAGCGCACACGCACAAGGCCCACAGACGCGCATAACCCAGTCACAGCCCAAGGCTCTTGACCAACCTCAATCAGGGACAAACACACCTGGGCCGGACCTGCAATGCAGATCCGGCCCAGGCCTCGGCAATTATTCACCAACTGGCACGAGCACGAAAGGAACAAAGGCTTGCGCCACGATGAGGCTTACCGCTGAGTTGCTAGGTAGCTTTCCCCTTCAAAAACCACCCAGAAACGTCATTTGGCTACTTCGAGAAGAACTTCTTCAGCTTCCTTCGTCCACAGACCATCCACCAGCTTGGCAGCAACCTCAGGGTACTTGTCACCAAGTTCCGTCAGCGGCGTCAAACCAAGGTCATGCAGGGTCGGGAAGACCATGATCTTACCCCCCGACGTACGGTTGATCACCGCGTTGATGGCGTCGCCGAAGCCTGCCATACCGGTCACTGCGTACAGGGAGATCGACGTATCAATGATGCCGGCTTCGATCTTGCGCAGAACGGTACGCATATCGGAAACATCAGAGCCTGACGTGCCCAGCATGAAAATCTTGCGCTCGATGATGCCCTGCAGATCAAAGTCACCAAAGGTGCCCGCCGGAATACCAGCGAACGCATTGAGGATCGCACCATCTGCACACATATCGACAGCCTGAGAAACCAGCGCCGGCACCGGCACCAGGCAGGTGATGTAGGTGTAGCCGTACTCAAGCGGAGTGGTGGAGGTGTTGATGATCTCCAGCGGAACACCGTTCTTTTCGGCGGTCGGGCCAACGGTCTTCTTCAGACCTGCCAGGCGATCGTCAGAAAGGTCGGTGCCGACAACGGAGATGCCCTCAACACCGGAGGTGACCGCACGCATCGTGTGCATCACACCCATCGGGCCGGCGGCACCGATGAACGCGCATTTATCGTTCGGACGCAGGTCGCCGTTAGCGGGGATCCATGCATAGCCTTCGCGCGGGTCCGTGCCGACGGTGCCACAGAAGCGGATAAAGTCGTAGTGAACACGACCGATGTCAAGGCTGACCTTGCGGGAGATGGTTTCTCCGCCGAGGACAACACACATGACCGCACGGGTACCGAGCAGCAGAGACGCCTTTTCAATGCCGTCCGCGTCCGCTCCGAAGAAGACGATGTCATCGAAGGTCTGTCCTTCAAGACCATCAATACCGGCAACGTCAACGGTAACGATCTGCGCAGGCTTGTGATCAGCGGTCAGCTCTTCGACAGAGCCTTCGCCGACAACCAGCAGGCGACCACCGTCTGCAACGTGGTTGCGCTCTGCCCACGCGTAGGAGCCTTCAACGGTTGCCCACGGCTCGATCAGGCCAACGGCCGCTGCCGACGGACCCTCGGTCACGTGGATCAGGAACTCTTCACCTTCGGGGGAGACGACACAACGCTCATCGACGACCGTGTATTCCTGAAGGGCACCGTCGAAGTTGTAACCGAATGCGCCATTGGACTTCGCAGTGCGCAGATGCTTCCAGTCAGCCTGGACCAGCAGACGATCGCCAACCTTGAAGTGGGTGACCTTCTCGCCTACCTCGACGACGCGGACAACGGGCTCGTGACCCGGAACCGTCGGCTGGGAGCCGGGACGGTAGTTCGGGATCTCGGCAAGTGCTTCGGGGGTGATTCCCGCGATGACTTCGGACTTACGCGGGTGCTTGTCGAACTGGTGCAACAGCTTCGTGTCAGAGAAGCAGATGCCACATGCCTCAACCTTGAGCATCATCTGGTGAGGGCCGACCTTGTCGATGCCCTTCTCCTTGTTGACGACGAATTCTTCGGCGCCGACGATCTGGATCGCATACTGCGATTCGGGGTACTCAGTCATTGGATTCTCCTTATTTTCCGGATCAAGCTTGCGCTCAGTTCATCATGACTTGGCCACCCGTAACCGGGACGGCCTGGCCGGTTTCGTATGCCTGCTCGACGATGTAGAAGATCGCGCGCAGAACGTCGATGCCTTGGGCACCACGACGCATCGGAACCTTTGCTTCGTAGAACTCCTTGACGTCCGCGACAGTCTTCGCGCCGGGGACCTTGCCCGAGTTCAGGTACTGAACGAACAGGCCACGGTCGGGGTCAGACCAGAGCGGGCCGTCGTAGAAGTTACCGGGGCAGATTGCGTTGACCTTGACACCATGCTCGACCATCTCGAGGGCGAAGGACTGGACCAGGCCGATGCCACCGAACTTGGAGCCTGCGTATGCGGCGTTCTTGTTCGAGCCCACCAGACCGGACTTGGAGTTGATCTGGATAATGTCGGTCAGCCATGCACCGGATGTTGCATGCTGACGAGCAAGCAGACCACCAAGGTGCTTGGTAACCAGGAAGAATGCGACGTAGTTGATGTCGGTCGACAGGCGGAAAGCAGATGCG
Organism: Pauljensenia sp. UMB6358; assembly: GCF_030216865.1. Taxonomy (NCBI): domain Bacteria; kingdom Bacillati; phylum Actinomycetota; class Actinomycetes; order Actinomycetales; family Actinomycetaceae; genus Pauljensenia; species Pauljensenia sp. UMB6358. The sequence continues at coordinate 4,832 of NZ_JASOMS010000012.1, forward strand.
TCTTGTTCAAGGACAGATCCCGCACGAACGATGCCTGCGTTAGAGACGATCAGGTCGATACCACCGGTGACCTTTTCGATTTCCTCGGTCATCGCGGTCACGGATTCTTCATCCGCAACGTTGACGGTAATCGGGTACGTGGTGTCTTCGCCGAGTTCCTTGCACTTGGCAGCAGCGCCTTCGCCGTTCAGGTCAGCGATGTAGACGAAGCAACCCTGGCCGACGAGGCCTTTGGCGATCTCGGCACCGAAGCCCTGTGCGCCACCGGTAACCAGCGCGACACGACCGGAGATTTCACGGTCGTTGCGCGGGGTCGCGGTGATCTCGTAGGTTTCTTCGCCGACGGTGACGACGACGGGAAGTTCGGTTTCGGAAAGAGTCGAAGCGTCAACCGTTTCAAGGTTGGCATCGAGGGTCAGGGTCGCAGCCTTATCGGTTGGGCGAACGATGACCGGTCGAGCAAGCGCGCTCAGGAACAGGCCTCGAAGCAACGGTGCATGAGTCATGTTTAATCCTTCGGATAGTTCTCAGACGGTAGGAATATTTGCTGCGACTTCAGCCGGATCTGCGCCATCAGCAATAGCGCGTCCAAGCGGAGCGTAGGAAGCAATACGGACGGCAAGGTGCTCAGGAGTGAGTCGCTCGCTACCCAGGATGTTGTACTTCGGATCGAAGCTGGTCAGGGCCTCGTGCGCGACAAGTGCCCACGTGGCCTCGTTGAGATCTTCGAACTCGGGGCGACGCAGTTCGGGGCAGTTGAAGAGCTGGCGTGGCTGGTTAATGTCGACGCCGGAGATCTCGAGCATGCCGTGCTTGACTGCGAGTTCATGGATTCGCTTGAGCTGTTCCGGAGTGTTACGCGGAGGCATATAGGTAACAGCGCGCAGGCCCTTTTCTTCGAGAGCTTCGAAGAGCTCGTCAAGGAATTCATCTTCGAACTTTTCAGCCTTCTTGTCGCCGGTCGGCGAAGCGGAAACATCACCGAGGTAGGCGTAGGTGGCAATGGCACCGATGGAATCTGCGAACTGAACAACTTCCTTCGCAGTCGGCAACTCGTCAGTGGGCTGAATGTAGATGCGACCCAAGTATTCCGACTTCAGTACACCCAGAAGATCGTAGACGAGGTGCGGATTCTCAGCGTCACCGAGTGCGCCTTCGAGGGCTGGCGGAATGTTGACACCCATGCTCTTCAGGCCATCGACGAGGCTCTGACCGCGACCGAATCCCTTAATGAGAGCCGATGCCATCGCGGCAAGCAGGTGGCGCTCTGTGATACCGCCACCGTTGGCATACTGAGAGATGCCGACCATGTCAGTTTGAGGATCGAAAGGCTCCAGGCCAAGACCAACGAGGATCTTGTTCGCGGCCTCAGCCATCTTCAGGGTGCGCTCGAGACGGGCAGCGCGCTTGGGCGCCAACCACTCGGTAACCTTTTCGCGAGCAGGAGCCGGAACACCCTGAACCGTCATGTAGGCGATGCCTTCGGAGTCCGGATTGTTCAGCTTACGAGTAGCAAACGGACCGTCGGGATCAAAGAAAGCGCGGATTTCAAAGCCGGTGACTGAGCCCATTCCCAGCAGACGACATGCGCCGGTCATTTCGGGCGCAGCTGCGATCGAGTCATGATCGACGGAGCCAACAACACGCAGGCCTGCGCGACGAGCATTCAATGCTGCAGCGGTCGGCGTGTAGGGGCTGAAGGAGTAGCACGTATGAATGTGGTTGTTCGATTCAGGAACCCACGCGGGGAACTCTTCATCATTCAGAACTGCGGCAAGAGCGGCGAGGCGGTCCTCCTGGCTCAGGCTAACGTCGTTGGTGGCGTCCATCGGATCCTCGTATCGAAATGTAGAAAAAAATTAAAGCGTTAAATGCCTGATGGCACCGGTGGGGCGAGCCGAAGCCCGCCCCACCGGGTCAATCATCAGAGACCGAGACGGTTGCGACGAGCAATCTCGCCTTCAGTCTGGTTCGACGAGGGCACATGGCCCGGGAGCGGAACAATGCGCTCGTGGATTGTGTCGATGATCCACTCGACCTGCGGGAAGAAGTAGGACTCCAACTCGGGGCCGGGGGTGATGCCGTTGCGCGAGCCGACAACCGCGATCGGCGCGTCGAGAGCGTCAAATGCGAGAGTCTGGACGTTCGCTGCAACGGTGTTGAGGAAGTTGCCACGCTCGACAGCATCGGAGGTGAGAAGCAGGCGACCTGTCTTCTTCACGGATTCGATGAGCTTGTCGTAGTTGAGCGGTGCGACGAAGCGGAGGTCGATGACCTCGGCGCTCATGCCGTACTTCTCCTGAAGGACATCAGCAGCCTCAAGTGCACGGTAGATCGTTGCGCCGTAGCCGGCGATCGTGATGTCGGTGCCTTCGCGACGGATTGCCGGTTCACCTTCGGGGGTCTCGTAGTAGCCTTCCGGAACACCACCGGGCTCGAATTCTTCGCCCTTGTCGTACAGGAGCTGGGATTCGAAGAAGACAACCGGGTCGGTGCCACGAAGAGCAAGGTTGAGCATGCCCTTTGCATCGGTCGGCGTGGTCGGGAAGTAGACCTTGAGGCCCGGGATGTGGGCGGTCAATGCCGACCAATCCTGCGAGTGCTGTGCACCGTACTTGTTACCAACGGAGACACGGAGGACGAGAGGCATCTTCAGCAGGCCAGCGGACATGGACTGCCACTTTGCCATCTGGTTGAAGACCTCGTCGCCGCTTCGGCCGAGGAAGTCGCAGTACATGAGTTCGACAACTGCACGGCCACCGGCCATTGCGTAGCCAACGCCTGCGCCGACGATTGACGCTTCAGCGATCGGCGAGTTGAACAGACGACGGTACGGAAGCGCTTCGGTCAGGCCACGGTAGACAGCGAATGCGCCACCCCAGTCACGGTTTTCTTCGCCCCATGCGGCCATCGTCGGATCTTCCTTGAAACGATGGAGCATAGCTTCGAAGAGACCATCACGGAACTGGTACATCTTCATCTTGGAAACGGGCTTGCCGTTCTCGTCCTTAGCGGTGCGGATCTTGCGCGAGATCGCGGCGACGCGCGGGTTGTTTTCGAGATCAATCTCCGCTTCGCCTTCTTCCATCTTCTCGGTCGGCGTGTTCGAGAACATAACCGTGTCGATGTAGCCGTCGGCAACGCGCGGGCAGGTGTCTTCGTCGATGGCAAGCTTGAGGACCTTGACGAGCTTTTCGGTGAGGGCAGCGGTGTAGTCCTCAATATCGGACTGCGTGGTCAGACCGTTGGAGATCAACAAATCCGAGTAGGTCTTGATGCAGTCGACCTTCTCCCAGAGCTCGACCTCGTCCTTGGTGCGGTACGAGGAGGCATCCGACGGGGAGTGACCAGAGAAGCGGTACGTGATGGTATCCATGAGGACCGGGCCACGTCCCTCTTCGAGGATCTTCTTCTTGCGGGAGACGGCGTCGGCAACAGCCAGCGGGTTAATACCGTCGACGCGCTCTGCGTGCATAGCCTCGGGGTTGAGGGCTGCACCGACACGGGCGAGGATGTCGTACCCCATGGTCTCACCGAAGGTCTGACCGCCCATGCCATAGAAGTTGTTGAAGAAGTTGAACAGAATCGGCGGGTTGCCACCGTCCTCTTCACGCCACAGCGTGCGGAACTGATCCATGGAAGCGAAGTTCATTGCTTCCCAGACCGGACCACATGCAAGGGCTGCGTCGCCGACGTTGGAGACAACGATGCCGGGCTTGCGGTTGATGCGCTTAAAGAGTGCTGCACCGTTTGCGACTGGAGCAGAGCCACCAACGATTGCGTTGTTCGGATAGGAGCCAAACGGCAGGAAGAAGGTGTGCATCGAGCCACCGAGGCCACGGTTGAAGCCGGACTTGCGGGCGAAGATTTCCGCGAGGGCACCGAAGAGGATGAAGTTCTCGGTGAGGTCCTTTGTGTCCTTGTAGTCGATCTTCTCTGCGAACGAGAGGGTCTCGCCGTCGAGGAAGGTCTTCATGATGTTTTCAAGCTCACCGTTTTCGATCTGGCGCATTGCCGAGTAGCACTTGGCAAGAATTTCACCGTGCGAACGATGCGAACCAAAAACCTGGTCATCCGGGGTCAGGACTGATGCCTGGCCAACGTATGCCGATTCCTGACCGATACCAAGGTGAGCCGGACCCCTGTGGTTGTAGGCAATGCCCTGCCACTCGCCGGTCTTTTTGATGGAGTCAAGCATGGATTCGAAGGTACGGACCACGATCATGTCGTGGAGCATGTTCACCATGCCGTCCTTGCCGTAGCGACCAAGTTCGGTATCGAGATCAAACGTGTACTGGTTCACCGGGATGTCCGGGAACTGAATATGACCTGTCGCGCGGACCTGCGACGGGTCGATGATCAGAGACTTCGTCATTGTGTCTTACTTCTTTCTTCGTCTGTGGAGGTTCAGAGCTTGACGGCCCAGGCAGCCTCGCGAATAACTTCGGAGACAGTCGGGTGGGGGAAGACAACCTGACGGAGGTCTTCGACGGTCAGTTCCATTTCGAGGACGGCCTGTGCGCCCCAGATCATTTCTGCTGCGTATGCGCCGAGCACATGGATGCCGAGGACCTGGTGGGTCTTCGGATCAACGAGGATCTTGGCTTCACCAGGAGCCTTGAAGCCGTTCTCCGCAATGAAGCGACCAGACATCTGAGCGGGGACCTTTGCAACTAGGACGTCGCGGCCTTCGCGCTTTGCAGCAGATTCGGTGAGGCCAACGCCTGCAGCCTCGGGAATGGAGAAGACTGCCCACGGAACAGTGTTCCAGCGCATAACCTCGCCAACCTTGCATGCATCGGGGTTGATGATGTTCGCGGAAGCAATTTCTGCCATGCGGTATGCGGCGTGTGCTAGCAGTGAACGGCCGGTGACGTCACCAATTGCCCACACGTTCGGCAGATTGGTACGCATGCAGTCATCGACAACGATGCCTCGGTTGATTTCGAGACCCGCTTCTTCGGCGCCCCAGCCAGCGGTTGCCGAGCGACGGCCAACAGCCATGAGCACGACGTCAGCTTCGAGGACCTTCTTTTCGTCACCCTTCGAGTAGTGGACCGTTGCGCCGTCGAGAGACTCAACGCGGCAACCGAGTTCGAAGGTGATGCCCTTCATCGCTGCGCGCATCTTGGCAGCCATGTCATCATCCATGAATGGCAGGATTTCCGGGGTCATTTCGATAATCGTGACCTCCGAGCCGAGGGTCGAGTACAGTGAAGCAAACTCGACGCCGATAACGCCACCACCGATAACGGCGAGACGCTTGGGGACCTCAGGCAGAGAGAGGATACCGGTCGAATCGACCAGGTGCGGGTTGTCCTTGACACCCGGCAACGGCGGAACAGCGGGAACCGAACCGGTTGCGATGATGACGTGCTCGGAAGTGTAGGTGATACCGTCAGCGGTGACCTTGCCGGGACCGTCGAAGTGACCACGTGCGGACACAACGGTGACGCCTGCTCGCTTTTCGGTTGCTGCAACACCGGAAACGAGGCCCTTAACAACCTTTTCCTTCCAGTCCTGCAGGCGACCCCAGTCGAGGGTCACGCCGGTTGCGTCAACACCGAACTGACCAGCTTCCTTGGCGTGCAGGTAGTTCTTTGCACCAGCAAGGAGGGTCTTGGTCGGGATGCACCCAACGTTAAGGCAGGTGCCACCAAGGTACTGCTCTTCAATGAGAAGAACCTTTTTGCCGGCGTGCCCCAGACGCTCGGCAGCAAGGTAGCCACCAGGGCCTGCGCCGAGGACAATTACGTCGTAGTGAGTTTCAGTCATTATGTGTACTCCTAATTACTCAAGCCAGAACAGTGACGTCGATGTTTTCGATAGCGACAACGAGGTCCTTCAGGAAGCGTGCGCCGTCGGCGCCATCAATGACCTGGTGGTCGATCGTAAGCGACAGGTTGATACGTTGTTCAACACCGATCTCGCCGTCAGCTTTGACAACCGGACGCGGCGTGATGGTGCCAACGCCGAGGATTGCGGTCTGCGGGCGGTTAATGACCGGGGTGAAGGTTTCGATGCCGAAGGAACCGATGTTGGACACCGTGAAAGTGCCACCACCAAGAAGGTCGGGGCTGATCGTTCCAGCGATGGCGTCAGCTGCGAGGCTCTTTGCCTGAGCAGAGAACTGCTTGAGCGACAGGGCCTGAGCGGAGCGGATCACGGGAACCAAAAGACCGCGCGGAGTATCGGCTGCGAAGCCGAGGTGAACCTGCTCGAACTTGGTCAGGGTGCCATCCTCGAGGTGAGCGTTGAAAACCGGGTACTTCGGGAGCGTGCGGGACACTGCGAAGCAGACGAGGTCGTTCAGGGTGATCTTGTTGAGGCCCAGAGCTTCGTCTGAGTTCTTGACCTTCTTGCGCATCGCAAGAATGCCGGCTGCGTTGGCCGTCGTGTTGAGGGTCAGCTGTGCCGACTCCTGCAGGGATGCCATCATGCGCGAAGCAACAACCTTGCGGACACCCTTGAGCTTCTCGGAGGTGGAAGCACCCGGGAACTCTGCAGCAGGAATTGCAACTGCAGTCGCCACGACGGGAGCCGGAGCAGTCGGGTTTGCCAGATCAGCAGTCGTCACGCGACCACCAATACCGGTGCCTTCGCCAGTAGCCACACCTCCTTGCGCCTGCGCCGCTGAAGTGTACGCGGGGCCTGCTGCAATAGCGGCCTGAACATCACGTTCGATCACGCGACCGTGAGGACCGGAGCCCTCAGCAATCGCAGCGGTGTCAATACCCTTAGAACCGGCAAGAGCACGAGCGCGCGGGGAGACTGCACCGGTCGCAGCGGTCGTAGCAAAGGACGGCGCGGGAGCTGCTTCTTGAGCCGGAGCGCTTTCCGCCGCTGCTTCAGCAGCGCCGGCCTCGTCCGCCGAATCGTCAGCGGGAACAAGAGCGGAAATATCTTCGCCGGGCTCGCCGACGATGATGAGCGGATCCTTAACCGGAACCTCGTCGCCCTCTTCCCACAGGATCTTCAGGACGGTACCGGCGTCAGTGCTCGGCACCTCCATTGTGGATTTGTCGGTCTCAATCGAGCAGAGAGTCTGGTCAACAGCGACGGTATCGCCAACCGAAACCTGCCATTCGACGATAATGCACGACTCCACAGAGTTGCCCAGCTGGGGCATCACCACGATGGTGGCCATGTGTTTCCTCCTAGACGATGCGTAGCTGCGTACGCTCGGTCAATTCCTTGATGGATTCTTCAGGAAGGTCGCCATCGGTAATGATGCCGGTGACGTCCTCAATTCCCATGAAGCTAACGAAGCCTGCTCGCCCAAACTTCGAAGAGTCTGAAAGCAACCAGGTTTCCTCCGTGCGCCCTCGCATGAGACTGCCAACATGCCCACCTTCAGCGAGCTGGGTTGTCAGACCTCGTTCGACACTGAATCCGTCAGTGCCAAGAAATACTAGGCGCGCGTTGAAGTCATTAATGGAACGCTCTGTAACAGGGCCGACCAAAGATTCGGTTTCAGCATGGAAGCTACCGCCGGTCAGCGTGACCCGAATATGCGGGTTCGGACGAGCATTCTGGAAAACAAGAAGAGAATTAGTAACGACCTGAACGCCACGACGTCCGGTCAGGTGCTTGACGACAAGAGCGCACGTCGTGCCAGCTTCGATCATGATGCGATCATCGTCGCGCACCATTTCGGCGGCCGCGCGGGCAATGCGCTCTTTGTCCTCGATTCGGTCAGACTGACGCAGTCGAATATTGCGGTAGGCAGTCGGACGAGCACCACCGTGGGTGCGAACAAGATGACCCTCATCTTCGAGGTCCTTCAAAGTGGTTCTAATCGTGACAGGCGAAACGTCGAGTTCTTCAGCCAGGACGTTAACATTCACCTCGCCTTCAACGGCAAGGCGATCAAGGATGTAACTGGTTCGTTGTGCGCGCCCCACACCCATCCCCTCTTCGTGAGCATCGATTAGATTGTCACTTTCGTTTCGGTTTTTACAGTCTAGCAACTAAAACGAAAATCAACAAGACCTGCCTCACAAGAAATAATAGCGACAATTCACTGAAAAACTCACGAAAATATACGCAATTTTCACTGAAAAATCGCCAAATAACGAACTGCACTGTCGCTCAAACACTCAACGCGCTTGAACAACAGTGCAGTTTCGTATGAAAGTTCTACGAAAGACTCATTCTCCGGGCTGACGAACGCCCACAGTCAGCAAAAGATTGCCGTACAGGCGCTGTTCGCCAGTCGCCACAATGATGCCCACATCTTCGCTACGCGCTGCATCGTAGAAGTCGAAACGCGACAGCTCACCGAACTCGGTATCGGGCAACTGGGCCTTGAACTCATCATGGATCGGGATCTCAACGGCCGGCTGATCGGGAGCCGGAACCATGATCTCTGCCTTCTCGATCGGGCAGACCTGCTTCAGAACTTCCAGAATCTGAAGAACGTCCAGCATGCCAGGAGCGAAGTTCAGCGAGATAAGCTCGCAACGCTCAGACACACCGGTGGTGTGCGGGTAGTTCGCATCAGCAAGCAGAATCTTCGAACCGTGGCCAGCCGCGGCCAGTGCACGCAGGAACTGCGGGTGCGTCATTGCTCCATAGATCATGAAGATCTGTCCTTTCTATTCAATCGAGCTGGACCGGATGATCAGCTCAGGGTCAATCGTCACATCCTCGCTCTTACCGCCGCGCATCATCGAACACACGATACGAACAGCAGCACGACCAAGGCGGTCAAAAGGCTGACGAACAGTCGTCAGCGGAGGGGCATAGCAATCAGCGCCATCAATATCATCGAATCCAACGACCTTAACGTCTGTCGGAATCTTCGCTCCCCGTTCGTGAATCAATCGCATGGCACCAAGCGCCAACTGATCATTCGCTGTTTGAATTCCCTGGGGAAGCTCTGCCAGCGAGCGCATAGCGTCATATCCATCTTGCGAGTTCCACGAATATGACTCGATCACTTTGCCTTCGACTCCGTGTTCTTCGCACGAGAGTTTAAAGCCCTGCAAGCGCATGGAAGCATCAGACCAACCCGACGGGCCCGCAACATGAACGATGTCGGTAATCCCTTGATTCAGCAGATGATCAGTCGCTAGCTCTGCGCCTCGAACATTATTAATGGACACTGTCGAAATTCCATCCAAATCGTGTTCGCTAGTCAGCACCAAAACCGTCGGAACCCGCTTGCCAATCTGAATGGCAAGGTCAACGCTCGGGTCCTGTCCAGCAAGGATCACAACCCCATCAACATCGAATGGCGCCACGTCGTTATGCAGTTCACCATTTGGCACATATGCGTTTGAAAGCGACACGTGATAGCCGGCTTCAGAACCTGCATTCAAAACCGAAAGCAAAACCCTCGCATGCCCGTGAAACATCGGGGCAGCCAGCAAAACGTGCAGAACGCCCGTCCGATTCGACGCAAGCGCGCGCGCCGCGTAATTCGGTCGATACCCAACTTCAGTAAGGATCAAGGAAATACGCGCACGCGTCGCATCCGCAACCTCAGGATCACCGCGAACAACGCGTGAAACGGTATTCGATGAGACGCCCGCTAAACGCGCAACGTCTGCTAGCGAGACCTTCTTACCTGTTGGACGGCGTGTGGACATGGGTCTTTGCCGTTGCCGCAATCATCGCGGGGCGATCCGCGGGATCAAGGTGTCCAAGAAGTTCGAGTTGAGCAAGAAGCGAACCGAGAGTTGAAGCTTCAATCGGGCCGGCAACAACACGAACCTGCGCCGCTTCTGCCGTGAGATCGCACAGCAGGTGGTTGCGGGCACCTCCACCCACAAGGTTCAGCTGATCGGGTCGCTCTCCTGAAATCTGAGTCAGCTCATCAATCGCACGCGCATAGCGACGAGCGAAGGATTCGATAATCAGGCGAACGTACTCGGGCATCGAGGTCGGATGCGGAGCACACTGGTCATCGAGGGCAATATCAATCTTCTGTTGCATCTCACCAGGCTCAGCAAAGCGCGGGTCATCCGGGTTGAAGAACACGGTGCACGGTGCACATTCACGGGCCTGCGCGACAAGCTCATCCGTATCAGTCGGAGTTCCTTCACGCTCCCACTGACGCTGGATTTCCTGAAGAATCCACATACCCGTGATGTTGAAGAGCGGGCGAACTCCCCCGTCAGTGCGAGATTCGTTCGTCAAACCACGTTCGTATGCAGCATCCGAGATCAGCGGGTGATCCTCAAGAGCACCAAGAACTGACCAAGAACCACACGAGAGGAAGTACGCGCGGACGCCTTCATCAATGGGCAGACCGTGAACTGCGCATGCGGAGTCGTGTGCACCACCGCGGACGACGGTCAGTTGCTCGAGGCCTTCGACGGTGCACTGCCCAACAGCGGTGAGGTCGTCATTCAATTCACCAACCCACGAGCGATCCAAGCCGAGGCGTTCGAACATGGCGTCGTTGAATCGTGGTGAGCCCGGTTCACATAGACCCGAGGTAGAGGCGATGGTGCGCGACCAGCCCTTCACTCCGGAAAGCTTCCAGGCGAAGTAGTCAGGAAGGAAAAGAATCGAGTCGGTCTTGGCAGCAAGTTCTGGATCTTCCAACGTAAAAGCCAGAAGCTGGTTTGCTGTGTTGATCGTTGCCGGGGCGATACCCGACATTTCAAAGAATGTGCGATCATCAACGCGCGAGCGGAATTCTTCGTGTGTGCGCTCGGTGCGCTCGTCGCGGTAGGCACGAACCTTGCCAACTCGCTCGTTATTTGCATCGAGGGGAACGAAGTCAACACCCCACGTATCCACGGAAACAGACACCGAGTCCGGGAATTGTTCCACTGCCTTTTTCAAACCGATAACGGTCTGTTCCCACATCGTGTCAACGTCCCAAGTCAACGAACCCGTTTCGTCACGGATTGCCTGATGCTTGAAACGGTGAACGTCAGTGATCTCAAGACGGCCATCAACAATAGTTCCAGCTAGAACTCGACCCGAAGCGGAACCGAGGTCAACAGCAAGTGCGGTGGTCATTAAACGGGTCCTTCCTGGTACGGCAGGCGGGATGCTCATTTCGCGTCAATGCGAAGTGGCGACTTTGAGTGTTTTATAGCTTTATGGTCCGCGTCATCATTGAACGCTTGGGTGACTCTCAACATTGAGAGTCGGTGCGGTGGGTGAGCCCTAATGGGCTCACCCACCGCTTTGACTTTCGTCAGCTAACTGCGACTAAACAATCAGCGGTACATCGGACCGAAGGTCTCGCATGCACGGTAGTCCGCGCCTTCGAGATCAACGGTACCGAACAGCGACCATGCCTTCGGGCGGAAGATCTTTTCTTCCGGAACGTTGTGCATGTTGACCGGGATACGGAGCATCGAGGCAAGCGTGATGAACAGGGCACCGTTGTGACCGTAGGAAATCGCGCCGTGGTTTGCGCCCCAGTTGTTCATGACATCGTAGGTCGTCTTAAAGGCACCTTCACCGGTGAGGTTCGGAACGAACCAGGTAGTCGGCCATTCGATATTCGTGCGCTCTTCGATGGTGTAAGCAACTTCGTCAGGAAGCTCGACGGTCCAGCCTTCGCAGATCTGCATGACTGGCTTGCCGGCAACCAGGTTAATGCGAATCATGGTGACAGGCATTTCACCTTCAGTGCGGAAGTGAGTCGAGAAACCACCACCGCGGAAGTAACCTGTCGATGCTGGGTGGAAGGTGGTTGCCTCAAGGGTTGCCTTCTGGTCTTCTTCGGTGACCTCCCAGAACGGCTTGATGACGGGCTTACCGTCACGGGTTGCCTTGCCAGCACCGTCAAGGGTGGTGGAACCGGAGTTGCGCAGGTCAAGGAAGCCCTGTGCCGCGCGCCCTTCCGGCTTCCAGCCGGTGACGCGCTCGACGGACTCGGGGCTCCAGTAGGTGCGAACATCGGAGAAGATCTGGGGCGTATTGGTCAACAGGTAGCCAAACAGCATCGAAGCACCGTTGAGCGAATCGTTCTCGGTTGCAAGAACGTTGGGCTGACGCGGACCGGTCCAGTCGAAGTTCGTGTTCAGAATGGTTTCCATAACGTCACCATTCGGGAAGTGGTCGGTCCACTGGCGCTGTCCTTGGAAACCTGCGGCGATAGCACCGTGGCCACCAGCTTCTTCTTCAAAACCGAGCTCTGCAAGACGTGGGTTGCCGTTCATCAGGTCGCGACCGATCAAGGTCATCTTAGTGACGAACTTCCACCAGTCCTCATGCTTCTCTGGGAACTGCCAATCTTCGGGGTTCCAGTCCTTGCCCTGCTTGAAGTTCTCGCGGATCCAGGTGTAAGCCCTCTCGTATTCTTCCGGATCGTAGATGCCTTCTTCAATGCGGCGGGCGAACTCGGACATGTCGATGTATTCGTTGCGCATTCCAAGGTAGGCACCGAAGAAGTCAGGGTTGACGACAGAACCAGCAATACCCATGGAAACCGAGCCCATGGACAGGTATGCCTTGCCACGCATCTGGGCAACTGCAAGACCAGCGGTAGCGTAGCTCAGAAGACGCTCACGAACATCTTCCGGAATGGAATTGTCATCGCCATCCTGGACATCCTTGCCGTAGATGCCGAATGCGGGGATACCGATCTGTGCGTGCCCAGCAAGAGCTGCTGCCAAGTAGACAGCGCCGGGGCGCTCGGTGCCGTTGAAGCCCCAGATTGCGTGCGGCATGGTGGCATCCATGTCCGTGGTTTCAGTGCCGTAGCACCAGCAGGGGGTAACGGTCAGGGTCAAGCCGACATTGTTGACGCGGAACTTGTCAGCGCAAGCCATTGCTTCGTGGACACGACCAATGGTGGTGTCAGCAATGACGCACTCGACGGGGGTGCCGTCGGTGTAACGGAGGTTTTCGGAGAAGAGCTTGGCAACAGCCTCAGCCATGCCCATGGTCTGCTCTTCGAGGCTTTCGCGGACACCGCGACGGCGACCATCGATTGCCGGGCGGATACCGATGCGGGGGTGATCAGTCATTTGTTCCCTCATTCCTTGATCAAAACTTCATTGTTGAGTGGGGGGCGATTCACACCCCTCGGATCCTACGTGTGAGTTGGGGCGGGCCCGAGTGAATGAGCCCACCCCAACTCAGTCAACATCACTCGTAGAGGTTCGGAGCGACCTTGTCAGAGTCGATGTTGGATGCGTCGTACCAGTAGAAGCCGGAGTCAATCGTCTTCGGGAGTGCGATGCCGTTGATTGCCTGGATGGCTGCAGTGACGGTCTTGTAGCCCATGAGCTTCGGTGCCTGGGTGATGGCGCCGGCCTGCGTGCCGTCCTTGATTGCAGCGATCTGGGTCTTGCCGGAGTCAAAGCCGACAACGGTCAGGGTCTTGCCGGACTCGTTAGCACCCTGGATGGCGCCGGAAGCTGCTGCTTCGTTGGAGCCGTACATGCCGACGATGTCGTCGTTTGCCTGGATGATGGCCTTGGAGGTGTCAGCTGCCTTGCCGACCTCGCCTGCAATCTGCTCTTCGAGGAGCTTCAGGCCCTCGGGTGCGTTGGCCTTGAAGTATTCCTTGAAACCATCGCAACGCTGCTTGCCGGTGGTGGAGGTTGCGTCGTGGCAGATCACGCCGACGGAGCCGGTCTTGCCATCGAGCAGTTCGATCATGTGCTTTGCGGCCTCAGCTGCTGCTGCCTTGTTATCGGTCGAAACCGTGGTCAGCGGGAGGTCGGAGTCAACACCGGAGTCGAATGCGACCAGCGGGATGCCTGCGGACTCAATCTGGGTGAGTAGCGGGGTTGCTGCGCCCGAGTCGAGAGCTGCAAGGCCGATAGCTGCCGGGGAGGTGTCGAGTGCTGCCTGGAGCTGGTCGAGCTGCTGGGTCACCTTGGTCTCGTCGTCCGGGCCGACGAACTGGATCTTGTAGTTGAACTCCTTGCCGGCGTCCTCGGCGCCTTCCTTCACTGCCTGCCAGAAGCGGTGCTGGAAGCCCTTGGAGACGAGGTAGATGGTCTTGGTGCCATCGCCAGCAGGAACTTCGTCAGACTGCTCGGTGACCTCTTCCTTTGATGCGGAATCGGAGCCCGATGCCGCTGCGTCGGAACCCGACTCGGAGGTGTTCGAGGTGGAGCAAGCTGCCAGGCCGAAGGCCATGGTTCCGGCTGCTGCGACTGCAACGATACGGCCGATGGGGCGCATGTGTTTTTCCTTTCGTGGGGGCCAAGAAGACGTTTGCCTTCTTGAGGGTGTGAATCAAACGCCTATGTAAGATTCACGGATTCAATTGGTTTTATCAGGCTGCGTTCTCGCGAGCGCGGCGGATGTTGTCAATGAAGACTGCGAGGAGAACAACGATACCGGTAACGACCAGCTGCCATTCAGAAGCAACACCCATCATCGTCAGGCCCTTCTTCAGGGTTTCCATGATGAGTGCACCAACGAATGCACCTGGGATCGATGCGCGGCCACCGGAGAGTGACGTGCCACCGATAACGGTTGCTGCGATGACGTTGAGTTCGAAGCCGACGCCTTCAGCGGGCTGGACGAAGCCGAAACGTGCCGAGTAGAGGATTGCGCCGATTGCCATGAAGACACCAGCGGTGATGTAGATGATGACCTTCCAGAGGCGGACGTTCACACCGGAGAGGCGGGTTGCTTCCTCGTTCGAGCCAATGGCCAGAGCGTAACGACCAAGGAGGGTCTTGTTCAGCAGGAACGCTGCAAGAATCGTCAAGATGATGAAGATGACTGCTGCGTTCGAAACGCCCGGGATGATCGAACCGGTGGATAGTGCGATGTAGCCAGGGTTTGCGATCGAGATCGTGGACTTATCGGAGATGATCAGTGCCAGACCACGGGCCACCATCATCATTGCCAGTGTTGCAATGAACGGCGGAAGACCGAGAATCGAGATGTTCAGGCCGTTGATCAGACCAACGAAAGCACCGAACAGGAGAACGAGGATAAGACCGACCCCCAGGGGCAGGTTCAGCCAGTCAGCCGACAGGAAGACACCGGCCATAACGGCGACGAGGGTCATGCCCGTACCGACCGAGAGGTCAATGCCGGATGTTGCGATAACGAACGTTGCGCCGAGAGCCATCACGCCGGTGTAGGCGGCCTGCAGAAGAATATCGGTAAAGATCTTCGGCTGCGCAAAGTTCGGGGCTGCGAACATGAAGTATGCGTAGATGATGACCAGTGCGATGATCACCATGACTAGCTGCATGTTCGATTTGAAGAAGGCTGCCACCGGGCTGGTGGACTTTTCCGCCTTAGTAGCTGCGGTGCTCACGCGAGAACTCCATTCGCTTCTTCCTGACCAACGGTGGCCAGTTCCATGATGTTTTCCTGGGTGGCGACCTCGTTGTCGAGTGTGCCGATGATGCGGCCGTGGGCCATAACTGCGATGCGGTTTGCCAGGCGCAGAACCTCAGGCAGTTCGGAGGAGATCACGATGATCGCCTTGCCCTGCTTGGCAAGAGCCTCCAGAAGTGTGTAGATTTCATCCTTCGCGCCAACATCGATGCCTCGGGTCGGTTCGTCGAAGATCAGCACGTCGGAGTCGCGGACAAGCCACTTGGCGATAACGACTTTCTGCTGGTTACCACCAGAGAGGGAACGAACTTCAGTGTGAATCGAAGGGGTACGAGTGCGGAGCTTCGCGACGTATTCCTGAGCTACTGCGTCGATCTTCTTGGAGTTGATGACGCCGGCACTGGTGAATTCGCTCATCGTAGCCATTGCAGTGTTGTCTGCGATGGTCTTGTCGAGAAGAAGACCGAACTGCTTACGATCTTCGGAGAGGTAGCCGATGCCAACCTTAACGCCGTCAGCTGCGTTGCGGATCGAGACCTTCTTACCGTTGATGTAGACATCGCCGGAAGTATGGGGGTCAGCACCGGAGAGAGCGCGAGCAACTTCGGTACGACCTGCGCCAACGAGACCTGCGAAGCCGAAGATTTCGCCCTTCTTAACCTCGAAGGACACATCGTGGACGGCCTTCTTCGTGGACAGGTGCTCAACCTTCAGAACTGCTTCGTCAGACAGAGGCTTAGTGGTGGGGCGAGCATCAGCCGGAACCTCGCGACCAACCATGAGGCGAATAACCTCGGAGAGTTCGGTGGCCTTGGTATCGACGGTGCCGACGTACTCACCATCGCGCAGAACAGAGATGCGGTCAGTGAGCTCCTTGAGCTCAGGCATACGGTGCGTGATGAAGATCAGGCCGGTTTCCGGAGTAATGAAGTTGCGAACGAGCTCGAACAGGGATTCGGTCTCAGTCGTGGTCAGAGGAGCTGTGGGCTCGTCCATGACCAGGATCTTCGTTGACTCGTAGGAAAGTGCACGGGCAATTTCAAGCATCTGCAGACGGGCAACCGTGAGGTCACGGCAGGTGTCCGCCGGGTTCAGGTCCATGTTCAGGCGCTCGAACAGCTCCTTAGCATCCTTGTTGAGCTTGCGGTCGTTGATGACCGAGCCTTTGTGGGAGCCAGCACGACCGATGTACAGGTTCTGCGCAACCGTGAGGTCTGGAATAATGTTGAGCTCTTGGTGAATGATGCTCAAACCCAGATCACGAGCATGGTTGGCGTTCTTGACATCAACCTTCTGCCCCTGGAGCCAAATCTCACCGCCCGGATCCGCCTTATGGATACCAGTGAGAACCTTCATCAGCGTCGACTTACCGGCGCCGTTCTCACCACAGAGACCCAAGATCTCGCCAGCGTTAAGGTCAAGGTCCACGTTGGACAACGCCTTGACGCCAGGGAATGTCTTTGAGATCCCCTTTAACTCAAGTAACTTTGTCACTTCTCACCCCTTGGGTACCGATCACTACAGTGTGGCCGGAGTTTGTTATCTGAAACTCGTTAGCGCTACCGAAACAAGCCCCAGGAATCGCCCTCATTGGCGTGTGATAAGCCTACGACAACTGAGAGCGCCTTTGAAATCGAAAATGACGCTCCGTTATTAAATCGTTACCGCTAACGAAAAGGACTCGCGAGATATCAACAAAAGCACCCCGAGAGCTTTCACGCACTGACCTAACGACCATTTCAATTGGACATATTTGCATCTCCAACCTGCAAAAATCTGTCAACAAACAGCAGATTCCAGTGGGGACGATTCACTACACACGAACGCAAGGGAGCGAGTTGCGTTCGCCCCTCCGCTAGTCAACGACGAGGCCGGGCACATCAAATAGCGACTCCCCCACAGTGCCCGAAGGCACGAGCTATAGAGGCATGAAACTGGGGATAATGCCCGAAAGTCAACACCCCTTAGAAAACAAGCCCAAAAAGCTAACTAAACCCCTCATCACAAAGCACCCTGGCCAAAACACCAAAATTAAGACACAAAAATGGGCATTAGTCCCAAGAAACTGGGGCTTCAGTGAGTAACTCACTGAAGCCCCAGTTATGTGGCTCCCGCGACTGGATTCGAACCAGTAACCGTCCGATTAACAGTCGGATGCTCTGCCGTTGAGCTACGCGGGATTGCGACCTGTTAATTATGCCGAAGTTCAACCGCTGATTGCAAATTGACTCTGCGTGGTGCGCGCCTCATTTTGAAACACAGCATAAACAGGACCTCATCAGGCAAAAACTGTCCCCCGGGAATCACTCCCAGGGGACAGTTTCAAGCGAATGAATCGCTGAAGCGTTTCTTACCTTCTATGCGCACAAAGACACGTCAGGTAAGAAGACGAAATCACTTAAGGGTGACCTTGCCGCCTGCTTCTTCGATTTCAGCCTTTGCCTTCTCAGCGTCGTCCTTCTTGGCAGCTTCGAAGATGGTCGACGGTGCGCCGTCAACAAGATCCTTGGCTTCCTTCAGGCCGAGACCGGTGAGGTTCTTGACAGCCTTGACAACTGCGATCTTCTTATCACCTGCGGACTCGAGGACAACCTCGAACTCGTCCTTTTCTTCAGCAGCTTCAGCAGCAGCCGGAGCAGCAGCAACGGCGACAGCAGCCGGAGCAGCAGCGGTGACGTCGAAGGTCTCTTCGAAGAGCTTGACGAAGTCAGAGAGCTCGATGAGGGACATTTCCTTGAAAGCTTCGATGAGCTCATCGTTGGAGAGCTTTGCCATGATTGGCATCCTTCCTAATTGGCCTGCCTTGCGAGCAGATTGTTGGTGAGTTCCACGCGGTTACGAATCGAACGCGCGGGGCCTGTCGCTTCAGGCCGCTTCGCCCTGCTGTGCACGCAGAGCATCGATGGTGCGCACCGTCTTGGACGGGAGCGCGTTGAATGCGTACGCCGCCTGCGAAATCTTCGCCTTGAGGGCGCCGGCAGTCTTGGCCAGCAGAACCTCGCGGGATTCCAGATCAGCAAGCTTCTTAACACCCTCAACGGACAGCGCTACGCCATCCATTGCGCCCGACTTCAGGACGAGCTGGGGGTTTTCCTTGGCAAAATCACGCAGCGTCTTGGCAGCCTCAACAGGCTCACCGGTGACGAAAGCAATAGCGGTCGGACCCTTCAGGTCCTCAGCGAGGAAGCCGAGGCCGACTTCCTGTGCCGCCAGCCTTGCCAGCGTGTTCTTCACCACGGCGTAGCTCGCGTTTTCGCCCAGTCCGCGACGCAGCTGCTTGAGCTGGCCAACGGTCAGGCCGCGATACTCAGTGAGCAGGACAGCGTCAGACGCGCGGAAACGTTCCACGAGTTCGGCAACTGCTGCTACCTTGTCAGACCTCGCCATGGTCCTCCTTCCAGATAAGTGACCACCGAGTAATGAAAAAGCCCGACACGTAGGTTCGTGTCGGGCATAAATGTCCGGTGTAGTCATTGCTGACTAGTCACTCACCTACGTCGACAGCTTTCGCATTTCATCTCAGTTTCCTGAGAAACCGACGGTCTTCGGCAGTGACCAGACTAGCAGGATGGGGTGAAGCAAATCCAGTCGCGACGATGTGCAGTAGGGCACGCAGACCTCAATACTCACTCACACAACCCATGAACATAAAACGTGAGTGGGCTTGATTGGTGTTTAAGCCAATCAAGCCCACTCATACGTCAATGTTTCATTCCCCTACAGGGAGTTCAACATCAGGAAGCGTCAGCAGTTGCGACGTTCTTCGTCTTCGTGGCATCGAGCGGGATGCCCGGGCCCATCGTGGTGGAGACGGTTGCCTTCGAGATGTAGCGCCCCTTGGCGGAAGCCGGCTTCAGACGAAGGATTTCGTCCAGGACAGCGCCGTAGTTCTCGGCGAGCTGTTCTGCGGTGAAGGAGGACTTGCCAACAATGAACGCAAGGTTCGAGTGCTTGTCGACGCGGAACTCAATACGACCACCCTTGATCTCCTTGATCGCCTTCGCGACGTCCATGGTGACCGTGCCGGTCTTCGGGTTCGGCATCAAACCACGCGGGCCGAGGACGCGACCGAGGCGACCAACCTTGCCCATGAGGTCCGGGGTTGCAACGGCGACATCAAAGTCGGTGTAGCCCTTAGCAACCTTTTCGATGAGCTCGTCGCCACCGACCTCGTCAGCACCAGCGTCGATTGCATCCTGCGCACGCTCACCAACAGCGAAGACCAAGACCCGGGAGGTCTTGCCGGTGCCGTGAGGCAGCGAGACGGTGCCACGCACCATCTGGTCAGCCTTGCGAGGATCAACACCCAGTCGGAAGACGACCTCGACGGTCGAATCGAACTTGGTGACGGTGGTCTCCTTGGCCAGCTTCATGGCCTCGAGAGGGGTGTAGAGAATGTCCGCGTGAATCTTTTCAGCCGCGGCGCGGTAGCTCTTGGAGCGCTTAGTCATTCTGCTTCTTCTCCTTGCAGTTGTGGGTTCCGGGCAGCGCATGCCCTACCACGGGAAATAGTTTGGGGTCAGCCTTCGACGACGATGCCCATGGAGCGGGCGGTGCCGGCGATGATCTTGGCTGCGGCTTCGATGTCGTTCGCGTTGAGGTCGACCATCTTTGCCTGTCCGATTTCGCGAGCCTGGTCCATGGTGATGGAGCCAACCTTCACAGTGTTCGGGGTGCCGGAGCCCTTCTGGAGGCCAGCGGCCTTCTTGATCATTTCGGAAGCCGGCGGAGTCTTCAGAACGAAGGTGAACGTACGGTCTTCATAAACGGTGATTTCAACCGGAACGATCGAACCGCGCTGCGACTCAGTTGCAGCGTTGTAGGCCTTCGTGAACTCAACGATGTTCACACCGTGCTGGCCCAGTGCAGGACCAACCGGAGGTGCAGGGGTTGCGGCGCCGGCTGCGATCTGAAGCTTGATCAGGCCGGTGACCTTCTTCTTCGGTGCCATATTTCGGGTCTTTCTTGTTCAATTACCAGAAGAACGGAATTCCTTCTGGTTGCATGTAGAGGCAGGGCGCTGAAGGCGCACTGAACCCACTACACACGAAGTGCAATGCTATCGCGCACCCGCCCATGTTCCCAAGTTCGGGTGCGCGACTTCACTCTTTGGTCAGTCTTCGCGCTTGGCAACCTGGTCGAAACCAAGTTCAAGCGGAGTCTCGCGTTCGAAGATCATGACGAGAACCTTGAGCTTCTCGGTCTCGGGCGAGATCTCGGAAATAGTCGCTTCCAGCGACTCGAACGGACCATCGATGACGGTGACGATCTCGCCAACCTCGAAGGCCACGCGGATCTCTTCCTTGACCTGAGCCACGGCAGGGACCTGCGGGCCAGCTTCTTCAAGGATGTTGTACTTCAGCAGATCAACGACCTCATCGATGCTGAGCGGAACCGGGTTGTGCTGGTCTCCTACGAAGCCGGTAATAGCCGGGGTGTCCTTGACCATGCGGTACGACTCTTCATCAAAGTCCATGCAGACGACGACATAGCCAGGAATACGAACGTGGCGAACACGCTTCTTCACCGAACCACGGAACTCGGTGATGTACTCATCCGGAACCTCGACGCGGAAGACCTTATCGGTCATGTTCTGGCTTTGAACGCGTTGTTCGAGGTTCGCCTTCACCTTGCGCTCGTGACCGGAGTAGGTGTGCAAGACGTACCAGTCACCGGGGATCATCATGATCTCGTTGCGGAACTTCTCGAGGGGATCAATGTCGCCAGATTCTTCGCCAGATTCAGCTTCTTCAGCTTCAACCGGCTGCTCAACGCTTCCGGCTTCTTCTTCCGCCGCTTCAGCGGGGTTTTCGGTCAGTTCAGCCTGGGCGGCCTCGTCGATTTCGACAGGCAGATTCTCTTCACTCACGCGTTCCTCCTGGGTGCTAGTTTCCTAGCAGAAAATTGAGTGCCGAAGGCTAGAAGAAACCCGCCTGCAGTATCTGCGGGCGGGTTCGCATCAGCTTCAGCTGAATATCAGTGCGTTCAGTTTACCGAATCCAAGATCCAAAAGACCAGTGAAAGCCATGATTACGGCCACAAAAACGACCACGACAACGAAGTAGGTCCACGTTTCAGAACCACTCGGGTAGACGACCTTCTTCATTTCTTCAATCACTTGAAGGAAGAAAGTCCACATCCTCACGAAAATATTCGGCTTCTTCTGAGCCTCTTTTTCGTGGGAGTCACGGGACGGCGTAGCGCCAGACTTCGTGCGATCTGTTTTCGCTGGCATGTGTGATGCCGTTGCGTCAGCCACGGAACCCCTCCTGAATTCGTGCCCAGAATATGAGTGGCAGGGCAGGCGGGACTCGAACCCACAACCGCCGGTTTTGGAGACCGGTGCGCTACCAATTGCGCCACTGCCCTACTGCACGCCGTAGAACGTGCGGGAACGAGTTTATGGAAAATCTCTTCAACTGTCCAACTGGGGAGTGTCGCAAACTGCTTGATATTCGGAATTAGACTACCGAACAGCCCCATTTAATGCGACGATAGTCCTATGAGCACAACACCTCGATCGCGCGTCAGCGCACGCTTTTCCGCTATCACCCCTTCAGCCACTCTCGCGGTTGACGCGAAAGCGAAAGCCCTGAAGGCTGCGGGTCGTCCCGTCATCGGCTTCGGTGCAGGTGAGCCGGACTTCCCCACCCCTGACAATATTGTCGAGGCCGCCGTCCGCGCAGCGCGCGAGCCGGCGATGCACCGCTACACTCCGGCGGCCGGCCTTCCAGCTTTGCGCGAAGCAATTGCCGCAAAGACTCTGCGCGATTCCGGCTACGAAGTTGATCCGTTGCAGGTGCTGGTCACCAATGGCGGTAAGCAGGCCGTATTCCAGGCTTTCGCTTCCATTTTGGATCCGGGGGACGAGGCTCTTCTTCCGACCCCCTACTGGACGACCTATCCGGAAGTCATCAAGCTTGCCGGCGGTGTCACGGTTCCCGTTTTCGCTGGTGCCGATCAGAATTACAAGGTAACCGTCGAACAGCTTGAAGCTGCTCGTACGGAAAAGACGAAGCTTCTATTGCACTGCTCACCCTCGAATCCGACCGGCGCTGTTTACACTCCTGCAGAGGCTCGCGCGATTGGCGAATGGGCTCTTGAACACGGCATTTGGATTATCACCGACGAAATCTACGAGCACTTGCTCTATGAAGATGCCGAGCCGGCTCATATGGTGAAGCTTCTTCCAGAGCTTGCCAATCAGACCATCGTGTTGAACGGCGTGGCGAAGACCTACGCAATGACCGGCTGGCGTGTTGGTTGGATGATCGCTCCGACTGACATTGTGAAGGCTGCAACCTCGTTCCAATCGCATTTGACCTCGAACGTATCGAATATGGCTCAGCGTGCAGCCTTGGAAGCTGTCACTGGCCCTCTCGACGCTGTTCATTCCATGCGTGAGGCATTCGACCGCAGGCGCAAGACCATGATCTCGATGCTTTCCCAAATCGACGGCCTCGATGTTCCGACCCCGAAGGGCGCGTTCTACGCCTACCCGAACGTCGAGGGCATTCTGGGTCGCGAAATCCGTGGCAAGGTCCCCACAACGTCGGCTGAGCTTGCCGACCTGATCCTCGAAGAGGTCGAGGTTGCTGTGGTGCCCGGCGAAGCGTTCGGCCCATCTGGCTTCATTCGTCTCTCCTACGCCCTGTCTGACGGCGACCTTGTTGAAGGTGTCGGCCGCATTCAGGAGCTTCTGGCGCAAGCGCACTGAGGCCAGGCCTTACTAGCACCTCCCCAGGACAGGACCTCGCGCCCAGGATCTCGAACCCACACAGTGTCTGTATTCTGTTCACGCTTGACATGTCTGGACGAACGGACGGCTCTGAGAACCGCACAGGTTCTCAGAGCCGTCCCGTATTCTGCACACACTGCCTTCCACCTGCCACAATAGAGTGCATGAATATCCAGTATCGTTCCGCGTCAACGCTCGCCCCGAAGGGCACCGTCTTGCTCTGCCACGGATATGCCGAGCACTCGGGCCGTTTTCTTCCCCTGCAAGACGAACTTATTGAAGCTGGATACGACATCGCGTTCTACGATCACTATGCTCACGGCACATCCCCAGGCCCACGTTCGCAGGTTGATGTTGGACGCCTGATCAAAGACCATCTAGACGCTCGACGCATTGTGTTGGCGCACGCACGCACATCAGACCTCTTCCTCTTTGGTCATTCCATGGGTGGTTTGGTTACCGCCGCATCGCTTCTTCTGAACCCCTCGAACGTGAACGGTGCGATCTTGACGGGCCCAGCATTCCGCCCGCTTCCTCCGTTGCCGGCTGGCGTGGCTCGCTTACTGCTTCCGCTTGCGCGCGTTTTCCCCGCTTTGACGGCGCAGAAGCCTCGCTCAGCAGATGACCCTTCCGTCCTCTCTCGCGACCCCAGAGTCCAAGAAGCGTTCGATGCTGATCCACTCAACTACACGGGTGGCGTTCCTCTGATCACGGGGGCAACAATGATCACTCAGGGCGACCTTGTCTTGAAGAATGCTCACCGCGCCAGGACTCCTATGCTGATCCTTCACGGAAACGCAGATAAGTTGGCATCGTTGAACGCTTCAAAGACTTTCGTTCAGAACGCACTGGCATCACACCCTGATGCTGATATTCACCTACGAATCATTGACGGCGCGTACCATGAGGTCCTCAACGAACCCGAGGGTCCAGGCCTGATTAAAGACATCGTCGCCTGGCTGGACAGGCACTGATGTCCCAGTTCGTCGCCTCGTCGCCTATCCACCGATTCACTGACCAGGCCAAACGCGCACGCCCAACCCAACCGAATCTGACTGCCCCGGCGCACCAAACATCTGGTCGACGCGATTTATCGCGCCTACCGAAAGCGCATCTGCACCTGCATTTCACTGGAGCAATGCGCCCGCAGACTCTGATTGACCTGGCCAATGAGCAGGGCGTTCGCTTGCCCAGCCACCTTCTGGCCATCGACCCGTTAAAAGTCCCCGCCGACGGACGAGGCTGGTTCCGCTTCCAACGTTCCTACGATTCTGCGCGTCATCTGGTGCGCTCAGAATCCGCCATGCGACGCATCGTCCGCGAAGCTGTAGAAGACGACGCGAAAGAGGGCTCGGTTCGCCTTGAAATGCAGGTGGATCCGACCTCTTACGCCCCGTGGGTTGGTGGCATCACTCCGGCCCTCGAAATCATCCTTGACGAGGCCCGACAGGCGTGGCGCGATACGGGCGTGGAAGTGGGAATTATCGTTGCCGCATCGCGTATCCGACATCCTCTTGATGCCCGAATTCTGGCACGATTAGCCGCGCAATACGCTGGCGAGGGTCCAGGCAAGGTCGTCGGTTTCGGCTTATCGAATGATGAACGCGTGGGCACAACCAGCGAGTTTGGCGCGGCCTTCGGCATCGCACGGCGCGCAGGATTGGCTTCTCTTCCCCACGGTGGCGAACTGCTAGGACCCGAGTCGGTACGCAATGTTGTCACCGCACTCAACCCGGCACGACTCGGCCACGGCGTGCGTACGACGGAAGATCCAGACCTGCTTCGCAGGCTCATTGACGAAGGCGTTGCTTTCGAAGTCTGCCCGACCTCAAACGTCCATTTGGGGGTCTACCAGGACTTTTCACACGTTCCCCTGCCCGTTTTTATGAAATACGGGGCAACGGTGGCACTGGGCGCAGATGACCCGCTGTTATTCCGTTCGCGACTGATCCAACAGTACGCACGAGCACGCGACACCTTTAGTCTGTCCGATCAACAGATCGCAGACTTGGCTTCTCAGTCAATCAACGCTTCCCTGGCATCAAGCGCTTCGAAGAACCAATGGCACGCCCACATTCAGGCGTGGCTCAACACACCCCCATACGACGGTCACAACGACTAAGCGGGAGCCTCGCAAGCCGTCGGGAAAGGCAGAAGCGGACGCTACCAGCTGATCCCAACCGTGACGGGCTCGGGAACCAAGGTGATGCCGAATTTTTCTTGAACGCCGGCGCGAACCGCGAGCGCAAGCTCGACGACCTCACCGCTGGTGGCATCCCCGCGGTTGGTCAGGGCAAGAACGTGTTTCGTTGACAGCGAGGCGCCGTTTTCGCGCGCTCCATCCACTGCCCAGCCTTTCGTGAAGCCCGCGTGGTCGATCAACCATGCAGCTGACGTTTTCATCATGCCATTTCCGGCGTCAAAGCGTGGGGCCTCGGGTGGGAGCGTGGCAACGGTTTCGGCATCGACGATGGGGTTCGTGAAGAAGGAGCCAGCACTCCACGAATCGTGATCGTTGGGGTCGAGCACCATACCCTTTGACGTGCGCAACTCAAGGACAGTATCACGCACACGCTGAGCATTCGCGCTCTGCCCTTGTTCAATGCTCAAGCGATTCGCGAGTTCGCGGTACAGGACGGGCGCGGACTGATCGGAGATTGTGAGGCGGAACGTGGCTTCGAGGACAACCCAACGCCCGGTCGGACCCCATATACGTCCCTGGTCGTCACCTTCGCGGACTGAGCGCTTAATAATCGACTCACGGTAGACGAGATCCAGTTCAGATGCATTCAAGCGCTTCTCACACTGTTCACCGCGATCCCAGACGTCAACGTAGGCAAGCGTGTCAGAGATCTCGTGACCGTAGGCTCCAACGTTTTGAACAGGCGCAGCTCCGACGGTTCCGGGGATGCCGGACAGGGCTTCGATGCCCGAGAGGCCTTCGGCAAGGGTCCACTGGACGAATTCGTCCCAGACGGTGCCAGCAGTCGCCGTGACGAGAACGGTGTCATCTGAGCTCTCATAACGAGTGATCTGCTGACGCCCATCTTTAACGACAATGCCTTCGAATGGGGCATCGGAGGCAAGAGTGTTTGAGCCACCCCCGATCATCAGAATCGGGAACTCATCCTTGTCTGCGCTGTCAAAGGCCGCAATCAGATCGGAACGTGAATCGGCAAGAATATAGGTAGCGACCGGACCCCCAACGTGGAAGGTCGTCAGTTCTTTCAGCGTCGTCATTGCCATTAGAGCTCCCTTATCAATTACTGCCTCTATCCTACGGCCAGGTACCACCCGCTAGTCTTCGGCAGGCTCGATTCCACGCTTGAGACACATGGACTCACTCAACCGAAAACGCAGTGGTCACATCACGGTCATATTTTCATTAAAACCGTCTACGAGAGACTCTCGCTCACACAAGCGACCTTTTTCCCAAGAAAGAACAAAGCAACTAAGGTATGACTTAGTTAGATGCACACCTCTTGGCTCCGTTCGACTTTTCCGCACCTTATGCGCTGGTACAGATGATGGATTCACGAGGGCGTGCTCGATTAATTCGACGACAGGATGGTCATGCAGCACGAGAACGAGCACGCTCATCACCACGATGACACTCACGGTCACACACATAGTCACGGGGCGAATGCGTCACGCACACGCCTTGCGATCGCACTTGGCATCACCGCATTCATTCTGGTGAGCGAAGTTGTCGTCGCAATCCTGACCGATTCACTGGCTCTTCTTGCCGATGCCGGTCACATGACAGCGGATTCTGCGGGCCTCGTATTGGCGCTTGTTGTCGCCCACCTGGCTCATAAACCTGCGACCGACCGCTCAACGTGGGGGTTGCGTCGCGCCGAGATTATCGGCGCGGCTATCCAGGCTGGCGGGCTCGCCGTTATCGGCATCATCGTTGCCGTTCGCGCCACGATAAACCTCGTCAACCCGCCCCAGATCGAATCTGGCGGAATGCTCATCATGGGCGTTATTGGTTTGGTCGCGAACGTCGCATCCCTGCTGGTTCTCATGGGTGGTCGCGAAGCGAACCTCAATATGCGCGCCGCTTTCTTGGAGGTGACGAACGACGCCCTAGGGTCGATCGGCGTTATCGTCGCTGCCGCGGTTATCCATTACACCAACTGGACCCGAGCGGACGCCCTCGCTTCCCTGTTGATCGTCGTACTCATCTTCCCAAGGGCAGCACTTCTGCTTCGTAGCGCCGGCATGGTTCTGATGGGATTTACTCCCGAGAACCTCGACCTTGCCGAGGTGCGCGATCACATGCTCCGCATCGAAGGCGTCGAAGCAATCCACGACCTGCACGCGTGGACCGTCGCGTCGGCTATGCCCGTCCTGACAGCACACATCATCATCAGCGAAGAGGCTTTCCAGGCTGGCAGAAGCGAGCAGATTCTTGACCGCCTACAAAACTGCGTCGCCAAGCACTTCCCCGTTGAAATTAAACACTCCACATTCCAGCTTGAGACTGCCGAACACCTGGGCCACGAGCAGATTGAGTGCTCATAAAACCTTAAGACAAAAGGGTGTAACGAGAGCCGCCTATCGGACTCGAACCGATGACCTGCTGTTTACAAGACAGCTGCTCTACCAACTGAGCTAAGGCGGCTTCGACAATTCAACGAATCGTCATCACATAGTGTGCCATGAAGTGCGGGGTCCCGACCAATCGGCCGCGACCCCGCACTTCACGTTGGTCAGTTCTTCGAACTCATCTCAGGCCAAGTCCTGAACGCAAGGACGCCATGATCGAAGCAGAATCAGAGCCCGACAACGTCAGCAGGTCCGTGTGATCCTTAATGAACTCCGGTGTGCCTTTCGACTCACGGTTCGTGAAATTCGCGTTGCTCCACGTGTCGGTGGCGGTTGTCAGATAGTCGGTGACCGCGTTCACGGGCAGGGACGAAACCACGTCAGAGGAAACACCCACCTGAGAAGCGATCGTCTTCACCTGTTCCCAGGACTTCGTCGCATCCTGAATCACCGTACCGTTACCAGCCTTGAACTGGCCAGCAAAGTACGCCATCAGCCCCTGGTGAAGAGCCCCCCAGTGCTCAGGATCCCGCTGAGCAACAATCAGCGAAGCAGAGGTAGCGGCATTCGCGTATTCCATGCCGACCGTCCTCACGGGCTGGAACTCAATGTTGTATTCGCCATTGTCAGCGCCTGCGATCAAGTCTTCGCCAATCAGAACCTCAAGATTCGCGCAGTGGTGGCACGAGTAGTCGAAGTATTCGGTAACGGTCGGAAGAGAGTCATCAACCTGGCCGACACCAAGATGCGAGTAACGAATCGGCTGACCCGACGCGTAGTCACCCAAGTAATCACTGGGGTTCGCGCTCTGCGCTTCATTCTTTGCAGAAAGCTGCTGAGAAATAATCACACCAACGGTCGCAATCACTGCGATAACGATGACTGTAACGACTGCGATGATGATAGAACGTGTGCGACGCTCAGCCTTTTCCTGCGCTTCGCGCATCTGCTGAGCTTTCGCGCGCACGGAGGTATCCGTTACCTTCTTGCCTGCCATGGTTTTCCTTTCACAGGTCACATCTTTAAGGCAACCCTACCTAGCGCTAGGCGCGTATGCAGTTCAGAGCGCGCCTCCGGTGACGAGGAACCATGTGGCACCTACCACGCCAACAGCAAGGAGGCCAGCAATCGCACGCACCCACACTGGGCCCAGCAGTCGCCTGACCGCAATGCTGGTTCCAACTCTCAGATCGGAAGAGGTTGGCATCAACCACGCTGAAACGATGGTCGCCAGGACAACGATCCACACGCCGATCGAGCCAATCGGTTCGGTCACTAAGGGGTCGAGTGTCGCATTCGGATCGGATGCCAGGACAACGTCCAGTAGACGCATCCACTGTCCGCTTCCGCCGTGAGCAACCGCGTAGAGATTCCAGGCAAGATACGGGACGATTCCGCCGACAGTCATCCCAAACACCACCTGCACCAGAGCGCGAATAAGGAGCAGTGGCGACGAGGCCACGGTCGCAGCGGTATCACTGGATCGCGCAATGCCAGCCCGAACACGGCGGTTTTCTCTATGTCGATGGAACGCGCCACCAAACGCCATGAAAAACATGAGCACGATGACCGTAGCAGTCCCCATCACTCCTGCGAACATGGGGATGAGAGCAAGTGGCATCGCAATGATGCACCCGAAGATCCACACGATTCTGGGAAGGTCAGCTTCATATCCCAGATCCTCATACGGGTCATCGACATCGAATTCATCCGACCCCGGAGCCGTCCACTGACCCGGAACCGCCACCGCATGAGGATCTACGTATCCGCCGACGGCCTGCCCATACATGCCAGCAGGTGCGCCATTCGGGTAGGTCAGCGGTTGAAAGTCCGCGGTGTTGCTGACCGTTTGCCCCATTCCCAGTTGGGGAATTGACGAGGCCGCGCTCCCCACATTCCACTCATCAGTTTCAGGGCGCGGAAGGAGCCTCGTCGATGGGTGAAGCGGAGAATCCCCAAACTGAACAGTTTCGTCGTTATTGGACCACGCCAGCATCCCTGACGAGGAGGCGACAACGCGGGGCTCATCTGCGACAACGGGGCGGACAGCGGAAACGTAGGGGTTCGCGAAGGCAGCGCTCCAGTCAAGCTGGTTGATCGACATGACGTCGCCGGGAAAACCGTAAAGTTCGACTAACGTTGCGACGACCTCGTCGGGTTCGGGGCGAGAATTCACGTCCGGAGACAGAGCCTGGTGAATGATCTGCGCAAATGAGAGCGGAAGTCCCTCAGTGTCCGGCTCGCCCGTCAGAACACGAGCAATAATCGCCTGAACATCGCCCGTGCCGTACGGAGGACGCCCGGTCGCAAGCGAGAGCAGGGTCGCCGACCACGCCCACCAGTCTGAATCATCGTCGGCCGGGCGAGCACGCAACAGCTCTGGAGCCGTGTAACCGGCAGTACCTGAAACCAGACCGGTGCGAGTGAAATGCTCATCCGCTTCACTCATTGCGATCCCGAAGTCAATCAGAATCGGGCCGTGCGGAGAACAAATAACATTCGATGGCTTGATATCGCGGTGAACGATCCGCGCGTCATGGACAGCCATCAATGTGCGCGCGAGACTGGCTGCAATCGCCGCGATCAACTCCGGCGCAAGCGGCTGGCCATTCATCAACGAGGCCAACGTCGGGCCCTCTACATATTCAGTCGCAATGAAGGGCTGCGAGGCATCGGTTTCAATGTCAACGACGTGGGCAACCCTGGCGGAGCGAACCGAATTCACGGTCGCAGCTTCACGTTGCAGGCGACGGCGAGATTCTTCGTCGGCGGCCAAAGCAGGGTGCACAAGCTTGAGGGCAACTCGATCGCCGCCCTCGTCCTCTGCAAGCCACACGGTACCCGCGCCACCCGTACCCAGCTGGGATACGAGCGTGTAGCCACCGATCTGATCGCCTTCATTCACCCGTTCAGATTACAAGGAGCCATGGGCAGATCGATTGAACAAACTCCGTGCGACGGTGAACAAGCGCAGTCTCAACAACACGCCACGCGGTGAACAAGCGCGGTGGGTAATGCGCACGACACACTGAAACCTGTTGCATAACCACGCCGTGTGCTAGGTTGAGAAAGGTTGCTCGCACGAGGAACCCGCCAGTGATGACGCTGGTGAACATCGACCCACTCGGATCGTCCGGCACGTACCTGCCGGTGGGAAGGAAAATGAATAATGGCAACTGTTACCTTTGACAAGGCAACCCGTATCTACCCGGGTAACGACAAGCCCTCGGTCGACCAGCTGGACCTCAAGATCGAGGACGGCGAATTCCTGGTCCTCGTCGGCCCGTCCGGTTGCGGGAAGTCCACCTCCCTGCGTATGCTCGCCGGCCTCGAAGAGGTCAACGGCGGTCGCATCCTGATCGGCGATAAGGACGTCACCAACGTTCCGCCAAAGAACCGCGACATCGCAATGGTCTTCCAGAACTACGCGCTCTACCCGCACATGACCGTCCGTGAAAACATGGGCTTCGCCCTCAAGATCGCCGGCACCCCGAAGGACGAAATCAACAGGCGCGTTGATGAAGCCGCACGCATCCTCGACCTTGAGCCCTACCTTGAGCGCAAGCCGAAGGCACTCTCCGGTGGTCAGCGTCAGCGCGTCGCCATGGGGCGCGCAATCGTTCGTAAGCCTCAGGTCTTCCTCATGGACGAACCCCTATCGAACCTCGACGCGAAGCTCCGCGTTCAGACCCGTACCCAGATCGCTTCTCTGCAGCGTGAGCTCGGCGTCACCACCGTGTACGTCACCCACGACCAGACCGAAGCTCTGACCATGGGCGATCGCATCGCCGTCCTCAACAACGGCCTCCTCCAGCAGGTCGGCACCCCGCAGGAAATGTACGAGCGCCCGGCAAACGACTTCGTCGCAGGCTTCATCGGCTCCCCGGCTATGAACCTCGGCTCGTTCACCGTCGACGGCACCAACGCTATCCTCGGCCCGGCACGCGTTCCGCTCTCGCAGGCAACCCTCGACGCCCTCACTCCGGCAGACGGTGGCAAGATCACCATCGGTTTCCGCCCTGAAGGCCTCGAAGTTGTTTCCGAAACCGAAGAAAACACGATTCCGATCGAAGTTGAATTCGTTGAGGAACTCGGCTCGGACGCCTACGTTTACGGTCGTCTTGCAGGCTCTACCGAGGGCCTCGGATCCACCGACGAAGGCTCAACGAAGCAGATCATCGTTCGCGTTCCTCCGCGCACTGCTCCGGCTCGCGGCGGCGTGATCCACGCTCGCATCCGCCCCGGCCAGCAGCATAACTTCTCTGCTGCAACCGGTATGCGTCTGCCTGAGTGATTCATCCACAGTTGGCCCCGTTCTCGTTGATAGTGACGAGGCGGGGCCAACTCATATCCCTGACGCCTGACCAGTGCCCCACTTTTGGTGGGTTGGCGCTTTCATTGGCGCTTTCTCCTCAATAATTGCGTCCCTTTAAGCAATGAGAGAATAGAACTATGTCCGAATCACTAGAGATCATGGCCGCGACCGTTGATCCCTCGCTTCTTGATCTTCCTTGGGAAATTCCGCTGGAAGAATGGCCCGACGAGATCCTCGCGGCTCTCCCCCGTGGCATTTCTCGCCACATCGTGCGATTCGTGAACCTCTCTGACCGTGTGATCGCCGTAAAGGAAATTGGCCCGACCGTCGCACATCACGAGTACGAGATGCTTCGTGACCTCTCACGTCTTGGTGCCCCTTCCGTGCTCCCTACCGCAGTGGTCACCGGTAGGCACAGTGTTGACGGCGAGGAGCTCAATGCCGTCCTGGTCACCGAACACCTGCAGTTTTCCCTGCCCTACCGTGCTCTGTTCAGCCAACACATGCGCGCTGACACGGCAACACGTTTGATTGATGCCCTAGCGGTACTGCTTGTTCGCCTGCACCTTCTTGGTTTCTACTGGGGCGACGTTTCACTGTCGAATACTTTGTTCCGTCGAGACGCCGGAGCATTTAGTGCCTACCTGGTGGACGCAGAAACCGGCGAGCTCCACCCGAAACTCACCTCTGGCCAGCGCGAGTACGACGTTGATTTGGCACGAACTAACATCATCGGCGAACTCATGGATCTTCAGGCTGGAGAGTACTTCCCCGAAGACGCGGATCCCATTGAAGTTGGCGACCGTATTCGAAGCCGCTACGACGAATTGTGGAATGAGCTGACCGGAACAGAACTCATTGATTCTTCCCAGAAGTGGAAGGTTGCTCAGAGAATCGAACGCCTCAATGACCTGGGGTTCGACGTTGCTGAATTGAAGATGACATCGGTTGCCGGATCAACCGAACTGATGATCCAGCCGAAGGTCGTTGACGCCGGACATCATCATCGCAAGCTCATGCGACTCACCGGCATGGATGTTGGCGAGCACCAAGCACAACGCTTGTTGAACGACATCGCCACCTACCAAGCCACCTCGGGCACCCCGAACATGCCACTCGAATTGGCCGCACACCAGTGGTTGAACAACGCCTTCGAACCCGTCATGCGAGCAGTTCCAGCCGAGCTGAAAACCAAGCTCGAACCGGCTCAGATCTACCACGAGTTCCTTGAACACCGCTGGTACCTGGGCGAACAAGCCGGCCACGACGTTCCCCTCGAAGAAGCGATCGACTCGTACGTTGAAAAGATTCTTACCGCCAAACGCGACGAAGAACGCTTCATCGACCAGACAGAAGAAGAAACCACCGCCGCATCAAACCCTGACCTCTGGTAAGAACAAGCGGTCTAGCCCCCAAGCGACTAACGTTGCAGGCAGACAACTGAACGAGAACACCCAAAAGGAACACGCATGGCATTCCCCAGGATTTTCGCGCACCGCGGAGCCTCATCATTGGCGCCTGAAAACACGATCGCCTCCTTCGCGAAAGCAGCGGAGGTCGGTGCCCGCTGGTTCGAATTCGACGTCGACGTCATCGGCGACGGATCTTTGATCGTCATCCACGACGATAAGCTTCAACGCACAACGAGCGGCAAGGGTGGCTACTACAACCTCAGCTTCTCCGACATTCGCACACTTGACGCCGGAAAGTGGTTCTCTGACACCTACCGGTTCGAACGAATCCCAGAAGTAGCTGACGTCATCTCATTCGCCAATTCGGCAAACATGGGCATGAACCTCGAGATCAAGCCCTGCTATGGTGGCACCGAACTTCGCGAAAAGCTGATCGAGAACCTCGCTGTTGCAGTTGATTCGGTCGCGAACACTGAGCGCTTCATCGTTTCTTCCTTCGACCACGAGGCCCTCGCACGCTTCCACGCTATGCGACCGAACATTAAGCTCGGTTGGCTGTTCGACCGCGAAAACCAACCCGGCCCCACCTGGCAACAGGGAGCTGATCTGCTGAGATGCACCGCAATTCACCCCGATGTCAACGGCCTCACCCCTGAAGAGGTCAAGGAAATGCGCGACGCAGGCTTCGACGTCAACGTCTGGACAGTCAACGATGTGGATCAAGCTCAGGAGCTCGCATCATGGGGCGTCACCGGTATCTTCACCGATCGCCCACAGGACTTCCCCGCTGAAGCACACGCGCTCTAAAACGTGCGTTTTAAAGCGCCACGTTCCTGACGTAACGCACCGGGGTCGGC
>NZ_JASOMS010000127.1:0-294 GCF_030216865.1 Pauljensenia sp. UMB6358
TTCTTCCTCCGTATAAATAACGCCCATCAACGCGTCATTCGCGGCCATCCTCGCAACCTCGCTAATAGCGCGGGCTCGGAGCATTGCCGCAGGGTACTGCGACCACGGCCCCTTATTCCCCCACAAACCAGCGCGACGGGCCTTCGCCTCATCCCAAGTAACGCTCATTGGAGCATCCGGGTCATCCGCACGGATCACCGTGGCAGTACAATGTTGATCATCACTTTCAACCCGCAACTTATGCCCAGCCTTACGAATCAAAGCCGCCATAAGATCCGCACTCATCGCGGGTTT
>NZ_JASOMS010000128.1:0-294 GCF_030216865.1 Pauljensenia sp. UMB6358
TTTTTCGGTACGACGACGCCGCTGCGCCATCCCGGAATCCGGCTGGCCACGCCAGGTAGACTTGCACCATGACTCTGAGCATCGGTGTGGATGTTGGCGGCACGAAGGTGGCCGCCGGCGTCGTCAATGAACAAGGTGAAATTTTGCAGCGGGTCCGGCGCCCCACGCCGCGCCAGGATTCCGAGGCCTTTATCGCAACCATCGCCGCCTGCGTCAATGACCTCAAATCCTCGGGGGCTACCACCGTTGGAATCGGGCAGGCCGGCTATATCGCCGCGGATCGCGATACGTTGA
>NZ_JASOMS010000129.1:0-293 GCF_030216865.1 Pauljensenia sp. UMB6358
AGCGTGACAGGAGGACATGATGAAACGCGTGTGTGCGCATTGTGGCACGCAGCTTGACCGGAATGCCGGTGTTCGTGCGAAGTATTGTTCTGATGCGTGTAGGCAGGCTGCGTATCGCGCTCGGAAAGCGCAGAACCCTAGTGCTCCCGCCACTACCGCTGGTCGTGATTCCAGTGTTCGGAAAGAGCCGGGCGGGCACGTGACAGTGGACCTGACTAAGGACGTGTCGGCGACGATCACGCGTGAAGAGTTTGAACGCATGATGGATGACACGGTTGAGGATACGTTGCGGT
>NZ_JASOMS010000130.1:0-293 GCF_030216865.1 Pauljensenia sp. UMB6358
GGGAGATATCTTGATTGACGGTGGAAATACGTTCTATAAAGATACTATTCGTCGTTCAGAAGAATTGGCAAATTCAGGAATCAATTTCATCGGAACAGGTGTATCTGGTGGCGAAAAAGGTGCGCTTGAAGGACCGTCTATCATGCCTGGTGGACAAAAAGAAGCTTATGAATTAGTAGCAGACGTGTTGGAAGAAATTTCAGCGAAAGCACTAGAAGACGGTGCGCCATGTGTAACTTATATCGGACCAAATGGTGCAGGTCATTATGTAAAAATGGTCCACAATGGGATTG
>NZ_JASOMS010000131.1:0-293 GCF_030216865.1 Pauljensenia sp. UMB6358
GTTCTGTGTACATGTAGGCAATAAGTTACAGAGGGATTAACTATCAACCCGCATATACTGTTCTCAAGTGTTCATTTTAAAGTACTTTCATATATGAACACTCAGATGGTAAATAATCGACCTGCAATATGGGAGACCCAGGTTTGATCATAGGGTCAGGAAGATCTCCTGGAGAAGGAAATGGCACCCCACTCCAGTACTCTTGCCTGGAAAATCCCATGGACAGAGGAGCCTGGTGGGCTACAGTCCAAAGAGTCAGAAGAGTCGGACATGACTGAGTAACTGAACTGAAC
>NZ_JASOMS010000132.1:0-292 GCF_030216865.1 Pauljensenia sp. UMB6358
TAGACGTCTTTTTCAATAGTATTGACAAAATTACTGTGTAACATACCAGAAAGGGATGCGCATAGAGACAGAAATAATAACGCTAGACAAAGTGTCGTAGCTATTCGGAAATGTTGCTGAATAAAGCCCACCGCAACTTTTACCTGCAGGTTTCGAGCTATTTTTTTCGATTAGTTTGCATTCTGACACTTCCAACACTCTGTCAGCAACATCAGCTACCGCTGGGTCGTGGGTGACAGTGATTATGCATACGTCGAGTTCATGTGCTAATTCGCCGAGTAATTCAGCTATG
>NZ_JASOMS010000133.1:0-292 GCF_030216865.1 Pauljensenia sp. UMB6358
TCGGTTACCTACTACCTCGATCTGTGCTAGATCAGCTGCGTCCTCTTCCAACACGTTCACTACCTTTACGCTTTCAACGTCATAGCCAAATTCCAGCGACATGCCTGCCCGTTGGCCGAGTGGCTCGTAGCCGCGCACTATAAATCCGCTGCCATCTTCAGCCCATTTGACGGCCTCGATGACGATCCCCTCAACACTGCGCAGCAACGGGGTTGCGCCCTCCCCTTCGCCAGTTGCTGCAGTCAGCGGTTGGGCGAGGGCGTAGCCGCGCTCTACCGTTTGGCGAAGGCTT
>NZ_JASOMS010000134.1:0-291 GCF_030216865.1 Pauljensenia sp. UMB6358
TCGTCCAAATGCAGTTGCTCGTGGACTTGCCAGTAAGAAAACGACAACAGTAGGAGTTGTCATTCCAAACATTACAAGCAGTTATTTTGCAACGCTTGCAAAAGGAATTGATGATATCGCAGAGATGTACAAATATAATATTGTCTTAGCCAATAGTGATGAAGATGATGACAAAGAAGTTTCTGTTGTCAATACGCTGTTCTCAAAACAAGTAGATGGTATCATTTTTATGGGCTATCATTTAACAGAAAAGATTCGCTCCGAGTTTTCTCGTTCGCGGACGCCAGTTGT
>NZ_JASOMS010000135.1:0-290 GCF_030216865.1 Pauljensenia sp. UMB6358
CGGGCAGGAGGATCCACCCGAGGATTATGATGCCGGGTACACACGAGAGAATTGTTCCGGCGATGGCGAGGATGAGCGCGACGAGTCCGAGCGTATTGCGCGGCTTCTTCACAGGGATCTGGGGATTAACGGGGGGAGGGGGGAGGGAACTTCCTGAGGAGTTGCAGCTCCCCCTTCGAACGGGGTGCTCACTTCGGGCCTTTCGCATAGGTGGTGATGGAATGTCGACGCTGAAGACGAGCGAGTGAAGTGACTGCGCAGGAGGTCGGCGTGACGGATCTCATCTTAAC
>NZ_JASOMS010000136.1:0-290 GCF_030216865.1 Pauljensenia sp. UMB6358
CAGGAATACTACCCGGCAATCATGGAAGCTGACCCCTGCCCGGCCCAATTCGGCAACGGCGATGACGGCTCCCAGGCCATACGCGAACTACAAGCCCGCCTAAAACAAGCCCAGGACGGTATCCTCGGCCCGGCCACAATCCGCGCCTGGCAAGCCAACCTCCACCAGGCCCAAGACGGCTACCTCGGAGAAAACACTGCCCGCGCCATACAGCACGCCCTCAACACCAAAGGATGAGCCGTGGTTGGTCTCCAATTGCTCTCGGGTCTCACAAGCGGCTTTCTCAATCT
>NZ_JASOMS010000013.1:0-34843 GCF_030216865.1 Pauljensenia sp. UMB6358
GGGAGAGTAGGACACCGCCGCAATTTTAACTCACGTAAACCCCTTGGAGCACCCCTCCAAGGGGTTTACTACTGTGCCCAAAGTGCGAAGACGGTTTGCTGTCGCTCTTTCAAGATGTTCGCCTGCGGGTACTTGCCGGGGCACTCACTGCTGCACGTGCCCATCTGAGAAGGCGGTGTTGATGGGCCCCTTCTGCAATCGAGGGTTCTCCCAGTGTGCTTTGTTGGCCCCTAGTATCTCTCGTATTGTCGCTCATTGTAAGCACTGAGTCCTCGTTATATAGTGCGCAACCTTCAAAGTCCTCATAGACTGAACACGACATCGTTCTTAATACAAGGAGAAACAATGAACCTCGACGATCTCAAGGGCAAGGCCGAAGAACTCAAGGACCAGGCCACCGACGCTGCTAAAGGTATGATGACCGAAGAAAACACCGACGGCATCCTGGATAAGGTTGCAGATGCAGCCAAGACAGCTACCGGCGGTAAGTTTGACGACAAGATTGACGCAGCTCGCGACGTTGTTGACGACAAGATCGGTGAATGATTCAACGTTAAAAGGTGGGCTAGAGGAAACTCTAGCCCACCTTTTGTCTACGACCGTCCCTTGAATGTTGGCATCACTCAATGCGTACGTTCGTTGGTTTTGCCTACCGCGTCTACCATTCTGTCATTAGTTCGTAGGCGCATTGAATCAATGAGGGACCCAGAAGGTTCTTGCAGTGTCTGAACGTACCTCACGTGACGTTGATTGAAGATTGAAATAAATATATAGTAGTTGAGAGTTTAAACAGTCTTAAGGAGTTTATCGTGACTCGTCTTGGCGTTATTCTTGGCACCGTCCGTTCGAACCGTGTTGGCGCATCTGTTGCTCAGTGGGTTGTCGACAAAGCAAATACTGTTGAAGGTGTCAACGCTGATGTTATTGACATTGCTTCCTTCAATATGTCCCTTTTCGCTGAGCCGATGCCGCCTGCAATGGCTACCCCGCAGGATCCTGGTGGCGCAAAGTTCAACGAAACCGTTTCGTCTTACGATGCGCTGATCTTTGTTTCTCCGGAGTACAACCACTCAATTCCTGGCGCCCTGAAGAACGCTATCGACTTCCTTGAGCCCAAGGCTCTCGCGAACAAGGGGGTCGGCTTCGTCGGCTACTCCTTCAGCGGTGGTGTCCGTCAGGTTGAACACCTGCGCCAGATTCTGGCGAACTTCGAAGCTGCGATGGTCACTCAGCAGGTTTCGCTTTCGCTCATTACCGACTTTGAAAACATGTCGGAATTCAAGCCGGGTGCACATCATGACAACGAGGTTCGGGACATGGTTGCGACAATGGTTGCGCGCACTGACGCTCTCGCGCCTCTTCGCTGACCAATAGCTCTTAGCTTTGTGGGGGATGGGTCGAATGACCCGTCCCCCACGTGGTTTTCCAGAGCAAGGCGCTATAGGAGCGCCTAAATAAACTTAGGATGTTGCAGGTTAAGGTGTTCTCATGTAAAGTTTCGGGTGCCCAAAACTTTACATGAAAATGGAGTCTTAATCAATGCATCGCTCAAATACCCGTATTTTCCAAGGAGTGGCACTTACCAGTGTGCTCGGTCTGGCTCTTGCCGGTTGCGCCAACCACGACGCATCCAACGCCAGCGCGAATAGCGGAACGGAGCATGGAAAAGTCGGCATCGTTGCCACCACAACCCAAATCTGTGACTATGTCACGCAGATCGCTGCCGGCGCGCCAGCGACGGCAGGCCTCGTCCTCGAGAAAACAGGCGCAGACGGACAAAAGACCACAATTGGTAGTGAAGATGCCGCGAACCAAACGCGACTCGAACTCACCTGCCTTCTTGCCCCCAACGCATCAGCTCACGAACATGAGCTCACTCCCTCGCAAGCGACAGCACTTGCCAAAGCTGACGTGCTCCTTGTATCCGGAGTTGACCTCGAGCATTTCCTTGACCGTGCGATTGAAGCATCCGGCTTCAAGGGAACGATGGGCGTCACCAGCGGCATTCTGACCAGCAAAGAAGTAACCGACCCGCAAGCCATCACCGAAGACGATTCGTTGCCCTACACGGTCGAACGAGGCACCCAAAAGGTCGAGGTGCGCAAGTGGCCCTTCCCGCCAGCAGAAGGCGAAACGGAACCTGAATTTGTCTACGATCCCCACGTGTGGACAAGCCCAAAGAACGCGGCTGTTCAAGTGGCCAACATTGGTGAATTCCTCAAAGAAGTAGCCCCCGACTCCGCCGCAGGAATTGAAGAAAGTGTCAGCGTTTACGCCGACAAACTGCGCAACCTTGACCAGTGGGTCCAAGACTCGATCAATAGCGTTCCGGCAGACTCGCGCATTCTCTTCTCATCACATGACGCGTTCGGCTACTTCTCCAAGGACTACGGGATCAACTTCATCGGCGCGGCCCTCTCTGACTTCAATGAACAGCAGGACGCGACCGCTGAACACATTCAGGAAGCCGCCCAAACCGTCATCGACTCTGGAGCAAAAGCGCTCTTCGCCGAAAACTCGAACAATTCAAAGTCAATCGAGAAGATCGCTGAACTAGCCGGTGTGAAGGCCATCATTGGCGACGACGCCCTATACGGCGATTCCTTGGGGCCGGCAGGATCCGCGGGAGAAACCTACACCGGCTCAATCATCCACAACGTCACGACCATCGTCACTGCTTGGGATGGCGTGGTGGCCCAGCTTCCAGACAACTTGAAGTAGGCAATACCCGTGACCACGAACGGCATCACCTTTCACGACGCTGGAGTTGGCTACGGGACGCGCGTCGTCCTCACCGGGGTTCAAGGGCGCATGAACCCCGGTGAGGCGCTCGCCCTAGTCGGCCCAAACGGATCCGGAAAAACGACGCTACTCAAAGCCCTAGCCCGAAGCGTTCCTATTCTCGAAGGACACATTGATGGCATTCCCGACACCATCGGATACGTCCCTCAATCGGCTGACCTCGACCTGACATTCCCCATCACTGTTGAACAAGTTGTCATGATGGGTCTCTACAAACAGATCGGACTTGCCCGTTTCCCCAGGAAAGCCCACCGAGAAAAAGTCGCCAGCACTCTGACAAATGTTGGTCTTCTCAGCCGAGCCAAGGACCGTTTCGGTGAACTATCAGGCGGGCAACGCCAGCGTGTACTCGTAGCGCGCGCACTTATCGCCCAACCGAAACTGATTCTGCTGGACGAACCCTTCAACGGTTTGGACCAGCCCAATCGTGATGCCCTACTCGGAATCATTCGACGCGCAAAAAATGATGGAACAAGCGTCGTCGTTTCAACACACGATCTCTCATTAGCCTATGACGTCTGCGACCAAGCGATCCTTGTCGCTGGGCGCCAGATCGCCTTCGGTCCCGTCCGCGAAGTCCTCACCCCAAAGCTCATGAAACAGGCATACGGATCCGAAAGCCTAGAAACTGAGGCCTGTGAACTTGCGACCTGTTACGACTCCCACAAGCAACGTGGAGAAGTCGCATGAACACGCTGTCCGATGGCGTTGCAACGCTCGTTGAACACCTTCGAGCGCTCGCCGAATCAATCGTGGGGCTCAGGGGTCTTGCGGCCTATCCCTTCCTATTTCGGCCATTTATATTTCTTGTCCTTCTATCAGTGGTGGCCGGCCTCGTCGGTACGCTAGTGAACCTACGAAAAGCTGAATTTAACGCTGAAGTCATGGTGCACTCAGTGTTCCCCGGAATCGTCGTCGGGTTCATCGTTGGCGGGAGCGACGCCATCATTATTGGTGCCGGATGTGCTGGCATCGTAGTTGTCATTGCACTAGTGGCAAGTCAGTCTTCCAAGCGAGAAAGCGACAACGAATCAGCGCATGAAGGTGCAACAGCGGTCATTCTGACTGCCTTCTTCGCACTCGGCATGACGATTTCCCTCAAAGTCGGTGATATGTCAGGGCAACTGGAAGCCCTCATGTTCGGGCGCTTGTTGGAAACGACCGACTCTGGGCTTGCTCAGTCGCTGGTCGTCTTTATCCTGACAGGAATCATGCTTGCGCTAACGTGGAAGGAACACCTCTACGTTGCGTTTGACCGGCAGGGAGCGCAGGCGTCACGCATCAACGTCAGAGGCATCGATTACGTGCTGAACGCGTGTATTGCCGCGGTCGTTGTCGCAGCATCGTCGGCAATCGGCGTGCTTCTTGTCATCGCGTTCTTGATCGTTCCAGGAGCAACTGGGCGTCTGCTTGGACGAACAGTGCGACAAACGAGCATTATTGGAGTGAGCGTGAGCCTTCTTGCCAGCTGGCTAGGCATGCAACTTCTCCTGACCCCCAGCCCGCGCCCCATCTCTCCGCAAGCGGGTGTCGTCCTTGTCCTTGTTGCACTGTTCTTCATCGCTGTCGGTATCGCTGCGATCGGGAAACGAAGGGGAAAGGTGCGCTGTTGATTTCTCATCTGGATGTTCTTCTCCTTCCTGTCATGGAGCTCGTTGCCGTGTGTTTACTCGCCGGGCTGGTCGGCGCTTTCGCCTTCCTCGACCGGAAAATCTTCTTTGCCGAGTCAGTCACGCACGGAACATTCCCAGGAGGCATTCTGGGCGTAGTCATCGCCGCCACGCTTGGGGCGAGTCATGAGCAGATGTCGCTTGCCCTGTTTGTTGGCGCCTTCCTTTTCTGTCTTCCCCTAGGTGGGCTGATGCGGTTCATCGGTGGAATTCCGGGGATTTCATCACAGGCAAGCGCCGGCATTGTGCTGACCTTTGGGTTCGCGATGGGCTACTTCCTGTACCGCTGGTTTTCGCCGTTGCCGATTCAAATCCAGTCGTTTCTGACCGGCTCGATTCTGACGGTTAACTCCTGGGATGTTGCGTCGGCCGGCGCGGGTCTAGTGGTGGTGCTCATCATCGTTGCCGTGTGGGGGAAAGAGCTGGTCTTTAAGAGCTACGACCCCATTGATTCATTGACGCGCGGGATGAACACGCGTCTTCTTGAGAGCCTGAGTATCGCAATGGTCATCGGTGCAATCGTCCTGTTGATTCCCGCCGTCGGCACCGTATTGTCGATTGCGCTTTTCGCTGCTCCCGCGGCGGGACTTGCCCCGCTGGTGAAGTCATGGCCACACTTCATGGTTGCTGCTCCGCTCGCGGGGCTGGGAATCGGAGTGGTCGGTTTCGCGTGCGGTGTGGCGTTCAACCTTTCGGTTGGTGGCATGATCGCGATTTTCGCCGGTATTTTCTTTGCCACGACTCGTCTGATCGTGTGGGCTCGTTGCGCGCAAGGGTGACGAGGCCGGGCGGTCGGTTGCGGTTCGCCCGAACGCGAGCCATGTGGGTTTCGTGAATTCAACGACGAGGCCAATCGTGGCTTGTACTGCCTCCCAGCTCGATGAGACGATGAGACCGTGCCAGAACAACGTGAACCTGTACAACGCCCTGCGTCCATCCTGCTTGCAGCAACCCCGATCGGTGATGTGGACGACGCTTCACCACGGTTTATCAGGGCCCTGCAAGAAGCTGAGGTTGTCGCAGCGGAAGACACCCGGCGCATGCTGGCCCTGGCTAGCCGTTTGAACGTTCGAGTAAACGGTAAAGTTCTCAGTTTGCACGATCACAATGAAGGCGACCGGGCAGAGGGCCTCGTCGACTGTGCCGAAAGCGGAGCGCGGGTCCTGCTGGTCTCTGACGCCGGAATGCCAACCGTTTCAGACCCCGGGTTCCGCGTGGTGCGAGCAGCGGTCGAACGTGGTGTTCACGTCTCTGCATTGCCTGGTCCGTCAGCCCCTGTTACTGCGCTTGCTGTTTCAGGCCTGCCTTCTGACCGCTTCAGCTTCGAGGGCTTCCTGCCCCGTAAAGACGGTGAAGCAAGCGCCTACCTCGAAGCGCTTGCGGACGACCCGCACACTCTCATTTTCTTTGAATCAGCCAAACGCGTTCATGGCACCCTGCAACGTATGGCCAGTGCTTTCGGCGGGGAGCGTCAAGCAGTCGTGTGTCGAGAACTGACAAAGAAATATGAAGAAGTTTTACGAGGCTCCCTATCGGACCTGATTACCCAGACGGAGGGGGAAGTACTCGGCGAAATCACGATTGTTATCGCCGGTTTCAAAGGCAAGAAGAGCGCTGAAGACCATGTGAAAACAGTGCTTGCGTTAGCTTCGGAAGGAATGCGACTCAAAGACGCGGCAGCCGAAGTTGCTTCGGCAACAGGCTTGCGGAAGAACGAACTCTATAAAGCTGCTCTCGCTTACAAAGAACAGTGATATGTGAGCAGATGACCTGAAATGGGGGGCGGTGCTACGTGTCAGTAGCACCGCCCCGGCGTCTTGGTAGGG
This sequence comes from Pauljensenia sp. UMB6358, assembly GCF_030216865.1. Classification (NCBI taxonomy): domain Bacteria; kingdom Bacillati; phylum Actinomycetota; class Actinomycetes; order Actinomycetales; family Actinomycetaceae; genus Pauljensenia; species Pauljensenia sp. UMB6358. Next base: position 6,299 of record NZ_JASOMS010000013.1, read on the forward strand.
AACCAGAATCCTCTTAGCTAATCTCGGTTGAAGGAACCTCCGGGATCCCAGCGTCTGCCAACTTCTTCGACGCAACAGCCCCAGTTTCCGGTGATACCGGCTCCGTCAGGTCGGAGAGCACTCGCACGGTAAAACCGGCCTTCTTCGCATCCAACGCGGTGTCGCACACGCAATGAGACTGCGCCAAACCGATGACATCAACCTCATTCACTCCGGCACCATCCAGTAAATCGCCGAGCAAAGTCCCGGCCTCGTCCATCCCTTCGAACCCAGAGTAGGCAGCCGCAAACTGGCCCTTCTTCACGTGGGCATCAACGTCGAGGTCCCAAATGGCAGGATGCAACTCCGCTTCGGCACTACCGGCCACGCCATGCGGTGGCCATGTGTCCACATAATCCGGGGTCGCAGAGAAATGAGCTCCCGGATCAATATGCCAATCCTGCGTCGTCGCAATAAAGCCGTACTCTTGGCGATGATCATCCACATACGTGCGGATACGCTCCGCACACGCATTTCCTCCTTCAACGGGTAAAGCCCCGCCTTCACAGAAAGTGGGCTGGACATCGACGATGATGAGTGCGCGTTTCATCTGAGCTCCTCTTACCTAGGTTGCCATCAACTCTACTGCGCTTGTTCACCGTTTTGACCGCGCTTGTTCACGGTTTTGACCGCGCTTGTTCAAGCTTTTGGGCAAACGCTCGTGGAAACAAGAAGCCTGCAGTGCCGTGATTAAGCCCTTTGAGCGCGCTTGTTGAAGAAATGCATCAGTGAATTCGGGTCATACGTGCCCACTGAAACGGTGAACAAGCGCGGTGTGTGGGGAGGCGGGTGTGGTGAACAAGCGCGGTGGGGGAACGGGGAGACGCGAGTTCGGAATATGCCCGACGGGGCACTATCCTTAGAACCATGAGCCGTATTTTGTCTGCAGTAGCTTGGCCTTACGCCAACGGTCCCCGTCACATTGGACACGTTGCCGGATTCGGCGTGCCCTCCGACGTCTTCTCGCGATACATGCGAATGGCAGGACACGACGTATTGATGGTGTCCGGAACCGACGAACACGGTACTCCGATCCTCGTCGCAGCAGACGGCGAAGGCGTGACCGCTCGCGAACTTGCAGACCGCAACAACCGACTGATCGTCGAAGACCTCGTCGCGCTCGGCCTGTCCTACGACCTCTTCACTCGCACGACCGCCGGCAACCACTACGCAGTCGTCCAAGAAATGTTCCGCACTGTCCGCGACAACGGATACATGATCGAACAGGTCACTCGCGCAGCAATTTCACCCTCAACTGGACGCACGTTGCCCGACCGCTACATCGAAGGCACCTGCCCGATCTGTGGTACTGAAGGCGCTCGTGGCGACCAATGTGACGCCTGCGGTAACCAGCTGGATCCCACCGACCTGATTGATCCGCACTCGCGCATCAACGGCGAGACCCCCAAGTTCGTTGAGTCCACCCACTACTTCCTCGACCTACCTGCACTCGCCGAAGCCCTGTCCGCATGGCTCGACGATCGTGAACAGTCCGGCACCTGGCGTCCGAACGTTATCAAGTTCTCCAAGAACTTCCTCGAAGACATCCGCCCGCGTGCCATGACGCGCGACATCGACTGGGGCATCCCAGTTCCCGGGTGGGAAGACCAGCCAACCAAGCGCCTCTACGTCTGGTTCGATGCCGTCATCGGCTACCTCTCAGCATCAATCGAGTGGGCACGTCGCACCGGTGACCCCGAAGCATGGCGCCAGTGGTGGAATGATCCCGAGGCCCTGTCCTACTACTTCATGGGCAAGGACAACATCGTCTTCCACTCCCAGATTTGGCCTGCCGAAATGCTCGGCTACAACGGTCAGGGTACCAAGGGTGGAAAGCCCGGAACGCTCGGCGTCCTCAACATGCCGACCGAAGTTGTGTCCAGCGAATTCCTCACCATGGAAGGCAAGAAATTCTCTTCCTCCCACGGCATCGTCATCTACGTCCGTGACTTCCTGGCTCGCTACCAGGCAGATGCCCTGCGTTACTTCATCAGCGCAGCAGGCCCGGAAACCTCCGACTCCGATTTCACATGGGCAGAATTCGTGCGCCGCACCAACGGCGAACTCGTCGCCGGCTGGGGCAACCTGGTCAACCGAACGGCATCGATGATCGCCAAGAAGTTCGGCGAAATTCCTGCTCCCGGCGAGCTTGAAGATATCGACCGTGCGCTATTGGACGAAATCAACAAAGGCTTCGAAACCATCGGTGACCTGATCCGTCACCACCGTCAGAAGGCCGCACTCTCTGAAGCGATGCGACTGGTCAGCGAAGCCAACAAGTACGTCACCGACACCGAGCCCTTCAAGCTCAAGGCGCCCGAACAGCGTGAACGACTTGCAACGGTTCTGCATACCCTCGCCCAGGCTGTCGCTGATCTCAACCTGATGCTCTCGCCCTTCCTTCCTCACGCAGCGAACGACATTGACCGCGTCATGGGCGGTGCGGGCAACATCGCTCCGATGCCACGCATCGAAGAGGTCGAAGAACTCGACCCGCAGGTTCTGCCCGAAGCATTCGATGGCCGCAACGGATACCCGATTATTACGGGTGACTACACCTCAGCTCCAACGTGGGAACGCCACCTCATCACGGTGGGTACCCCGATCGTGAAGCCGACGCCCGTCTTCACCAAGCTCGACGAAGCCATCGTCGAAGAAGAACTCGCACGCTACGCGGATTCAACTCCCGATGATGTGACCGGAGCCTGAGCCTTTGTAAGCTCAACTCATTCAACACCGCGAAAGGTGGGAAGCTCGTCCGCTTCCCACCTTTCGTCTGTCTACGGCAAGGCACGCCTTCTTCACTTGCCCCTGGCTTATGCCCGCCCGCGCCGTGAACAAGCGCGGTTGTGTGCGGGGGCAGACGGTGAACAAGCGCGGTTGTGTGCAGGGTGGATGGTGAACAAGCGCGGTGATTTTGGGGAGCGTGGCCTCGGCAATAGGAAAAGGCATAAGGATATTTTTTAGTTTTCTCAGAAACTACTTTACCTAGGACCTTTTGGAGTAAGGATTAATCGAACCGTCGAAAAACTATCGAATTTAATATTTTCGATCATCAAGTGAAAGAAATCGCTTCTATTTCGTCATTACGATTCCCTAATGGGAAACCTCAACGAAGAGGAAAAGACAACGATGTCTGTCCCATCAACACACTCGAAAGGAGAACCGCCGTATGTTACGACGACGGATCGTGAGTAGCCTGGCCGCCGCCGCGTTGCTCGTCGGGGGTGGCGCACTATCGCCAGCATTTGCCTCGGTGCAAACATCGCAGGAAAACGTTGGAGATATCCTTGGCGCGCCCGCAGCCGTGGAAAAGTCCACGAATGAACGCATCGCTGCATGGCAGAAACTGCAATTCGGTCTCTTCATGCACTGGGGTGTCTACTCAATGTTCGGAGGAAGCTACAACGGACAAGTTCAGTCCATCGGCTACCCAGAACAAATCAAGGCTTGGATGAACATTCCTCGCGAGGAATACCTCAAAGAAGCCAAGAAGATGACTGCAGACAAATGGGATGCTGCGAAGATCTGCCAGACCGCAAAGAACGCCGGCATGAAGTACGTCATGGTGACTTCGAAGCACCATGACGGTTTTGCCATGTGGGACACCAAGACGACCGACTACAACGTCGTCAAGCAGACAGCATTCGGGAAAGACCCGATGAAACAGCTCGCTGACGAATGCGGCAAGATCGACATGAAGCTCGCCTTCTACTTCTCCATCATCGACTGGGAGAAGCATGATCCCGAACCCTACTCCAACCTCAACCCCATCACTGAAGAACACCTTCAATACAACCTCGACCAGATCACCGAGCTACTCACCAACTACGGTCCGATCGCCGAGTTCTGGTTCGACATGGGTGGTCCGACCGCGGAACAATCTCAGAAGATGGCCGACAAGGTCCATGAACTGCAGCCGAACACAACGGTCGTGAACTCTCGCGTGTGGAACAACAAAGGTGACTTCAACGTTGGCGGCGACAACGCGGTCCACTCATCCTTCAGCATCGGTCCGTGGGAATCCATCCGATCCATCTTCCCCAGATGCTGGTCCTACTGTTCAGACTCGCGAGCAAATCGCTCAGCGGGCACAGCTAACAGAGTAATTAGCGAGGCCATCTCGAACCTCGTCGGTGTCGTAGCCAACGACGGAAACTTCGCTTTCAACGTCGGTCCGATGGGTGACGGTTCCTTCCCCGAATACGACGAATATGTTCTGAAGGAACTAGGAACATGGCACACTGATCACCCGCACGCCATCGACGGAGCAAGTGCAACATGGATCCCCGCACCGTCTAACGCTCTCCTGACAGTGAATGGTTCAGACCTGTACATCTTCCCGAACCAGTGGAAGTCCGGAGAATCAATCACCGTTCCTGGACTGGCAAACAAGGTCACCTCAGTCACGGTTGATGGCAAGGGAACCCCCGTTCAATTTGCTCGCAACGGCCTTGACCTGACAGTGACGATGTCCGGAGAATCCCCTGACAAGTACCGTCCGGTCATCAAGGTTGCCCTTGACGGTGAAGCACGCTACGTCCCCACTCAGACCGTGAACCTCGACCACGGAAGTGGCACCATCCCGACGCGCGATATTGTCAAGCGCACCGTTGGCACCTCGTACAACGCGGCCATCCTGGACGCCTACATCGTTGATCGCTCTGGCGAAAAGTACGGCGATGTCGAATTCGATCTCACCCAATCGTCGGGTTTCCAAGACGACGTTGAATACAATGTGACCTTCAACGGCGTCACCCAGCTGTTCAAAGGAATTGACCTGAAGACCCGTCCCATCTCCGGGTACACGATGAACCCGAATGAGGTCTCTCGCCTTCGCATCCAGCTGGCGAACCCGAGCTATTACACCGATGCTCTCAACGTCAAGGTTGAATCGATCAAGGTGGCAGCATACAAGGATCACGCTGCCTCGGTTGCTCCGACCTTCACGTCTCAACCGAGCGACGCACAGGTCGTCGAAGGCGAATCCGTCACTTTCGCTGCCGGCGCTTCGGGTCGCCCAGCTCCGACCTACCAGTGGTACCGCATTGGTGACGACGGCGAGGACATACTGATTGAGGGTGCAACGAATTCCTCGTACACCTTCGTCACAACAAAGGATGACAATGAAGCAGATTTCTTTGTCGTTGCCACCAACGAAGCTGGAACAGCCGAGTCTGACATCGCAACCCTGACGGTTGTCGATCCCTCGTTGAACGTGGCCCTCAAGAAGCCTGCACGCCAGTCTTCTGACAGCGCCTGGAACGGCCCAGCATCCCGAGCCGTCGACGGCAACACGGATGGAAAGTGGGACAACGGTTCGGTTAGCGCAACGGCTACGCAGAATGATCCCTGGTGGGAGGTTGACCTTGAGCAAACAGTTCCGGTCGGACAGGTTAACATCTACAACCGTTCTGCTGACGATCAGTGCAACGGAAGACAGTCGTGTGCGGAGCGCCTGAAGGGCTTCTACGTTATTGCTTCGAAGGACAAGCTTGACGACAAGCTATCCAGCGAAGAAATTGAGAAGAAGGGTGAAGCAGGAGAACTCAAGTACTTCAAGGTCGAAGAGAAGGCTGATTTCCCGACCAGTCTGAATTTCGATGGCTACCAGGCTCGCTACATTCGTGTGCTGTTGCCAGGAAACTGGAAGGAACTCAACCTTGCTGAGGTTGAGGTCTACAGGCAGAACACTGCTCCCACCGCGGTTATTAGCGCAGTTGCTGACCCTGAAGAAGGCTTCAACGTTTCGGGCGACCAGCTGAACGCTGTTCCCGGATCGATCCTGACATTCACTGCTGAAACAAGCGGCTTCCCCGCCCCTACGCTTCAGTGGCAGACTTCGGCTGATGGTCAGACATGGAACGATGTGGAAGGTCAGACTCAGCAGGGCTACTCGTTTGAGATCGACGCGAAGCACCACGGTTTGAAGGTGCGAGTTGCTGCAACGAACAGCGTCGAGACAGCGTACTCTGAGCCACTCACGATCAATATCGTCGAAAAGCCGGCCCTCACCCCGCTGTCCGCTAGCTTGAACGACTCGGTTCTTGAACCGGCTGACGATGGTGCGTGGCAGAAAGTCACAGTGAACGAGGGCGAAACCGTCGTCCTGTCCACGACGGCTTCAGGTATGCCCGTTCCGACGATTGCATGGCAGTCACGTGAGGTCAACGGCGATGAGGATTCGTGGACTCCAATCGAAGGAGAAACGACTGAAAAGCTGAGCCTGACGGCATCGAAGGAGGTCCAGTCGCATCTCTATCGTGCGGTTGCAACCAACTCGCAAGGTGAAGCAGTAACGGCTCCGCTTCGTGTTGTTCTGCACCAGCAGGCTCCGACTCCGAACCCTGGTGGTGATGAGCCTGGTCAGGCGGATGTTCCGACTCTTGAGCTGGGTGCTGCTCAGGTGAAGGTTGGAGATACTCTGTCGATTCGTGTGAAGGGTCTGAAGAAGGACGAGCGTATTAAGCTCACCGTTCACTCGGAGCCAGTTGTAATCCCTGAAAGCGATATCAAGTATGACTACGAGGAGGGGACTGCTCAGGCTGATTGGAAGGTTCCGGCTGGCTTTGAAGTTGGCAAGCACACTGTGAAGATGGTGAGCACGGCGGGTGAGCGTGTCATTAAGTTCGAGGTTCTTCCTGCGGATGTTGTGCCTGTTCCGGATCAGTCGAATGCCGATAAGCCTGTTGGTGATTCTCAGCCTGTGAAGAAAGCCTCGGTGAAGAAGCTTTCTTCAACGGGTGCTGATGCGGTTTTGCTTGCAGAGCTTTCGGCTCTCTTCCTCGCTACTGGTGTGGCTGGGTTTGCTGCGCGCAGGCGTGTGCGTGACTGATCGTTGAGTGTCGGTCTGGCATAGATGAAGGTGCCTCGGGGTTGTTCCCGAGGCACCTTCTTTATGTTGTGTGCGCCCGATGGTGAACAAGCGCGGTTGTGTGCAGGGTGGATGGTGAACAAGCGCGGTCAAAGATGCGCTGCGCGCGACTGAAAAAGCGGGCTAACGATCTTTCGGCTTGCCGACGAAGAACGCGGAAATGATCAGCACTAGGCCGAGCGCTGCAATCAGGCCGATGAAAACAAACGGCAACTGTACGACGTTCAAGAACGGCAGAACAATCAGGAACACTCCGATGGTAATAACGATCAGCGCCCAGATGAGCTGCCCTACCCGAGGTTTCGTCGAAACTTCCACGACGGGTTCTGAAGCATGTGCTGCGGCGTCTGCTGCGGTCCAAACCTTAGTCGGCTGCTCCTCGGAGGTGGGCATGGCGGTTGTCTCGTCGGCTACGTTGAACTCGGTCGTTGCTTCATCAGGCATATGAGAGGTGGTCATGCTGCGCTCCTTAGCGTTGAGTCAGCCGAGAGAACCCACGATACGGGGGAAACGTCGGCTCCTGAAGTAGTGGAAGAAGTGGATGCGCCAGACGTGCTAGCCCCGGACTGTGAGGAGGAAGAACCTGATTGTCCCTGATCAAACGCTCCCGACTGGCCAGTCGAACCAGACTGGCCCTCGTCGGATTCGGGCGTTGAAGAAGGAGCTGGAGTATTGCCGTACCAGTCTTCCTCGTAGTTGAAGCTCCACATCCATGAAGTGATGCGAACCGTGATCCCGTCACTGTTGTTGAAGGTCGGGGATTGAACCGATACCGGATTTTCTGCGTCAACTGAATCGTTGCATCCACGCAGGGCGTTCACCCACGTCCTGTTCTTTGAAGGGTGAGTGTTATCGAAAGAATACTCGACCTCTTGAATTCCCATTTCGCAGATGATGCGGACCGGCTGATCGGTGCGCGCAGAAATCTCTAGGTCACTCACGCTAGGGTCAACGACGATTTCTTTGGAAGTTCCCGCGGGAGCCTGCGAGATGTCAAGCAACGCTCTCCCCCGAGAAGAATAGACCGTCGATTCGGTCCAATCGCTGACTAGCGTTTCGCTCGAATAATCGAAGGAAGCGGTGTATTCGGAGGCCGTTGCGATGCCGAACAAGACAGTCGGCAAGGACAAGAACGCGCCGATTATTGACAGGGCGACCAACCAGTCGGCTTTCCGTCCACGCATTGATGCGATCGCGAGGGCAAGACCTGTGATAAGCATGCAGATGCCACCACCGATCAGACCGATCTTCGTGCCGAAAATCAGCATCTCGGCGGAGCCATTGTCCATGTAGTAGTACATGAGTCCAAATGTCGTCGCCATTGCCAGAAGAACAAGACCGGTGACGACCAAGTTTGTCCGGCGCCCGACGCTACGGACGAACGGAGTCAGCGGTGGAATCCAGTTGTTCGCTCCATTGTTCATCGGCGTGTTGGGAGCCTGATAAGGTGCCGAATTCATAGGAGCATTCGGATATGCCGGCTGGTATGGTGTTCCGGCATTATTGTGATACGCGCCGTTTGGAACCTGCGAAAAACCTCCGGTGTATGGGGTTGCTGGCTGTGTGGGATTTGGGGACGAGGCCGCCCACGCAGGAGTCGGCATCATGCCCGGATGGGGGGTGGAGTATGTGGCACCGGTCCCTGAAACGTTCGTTGCGTCTGAAGTGGGCTGACCGGCCTCGTTCATGGAGGTTGAAGCGAAAGCTGAAGAGGAGTGCCCAGGCTGACTATTCGGATCCATGCTCATTGGCGGATTTCCTTGAAACGTCGTGGGTGCTGACCGTCGGTCGTGGCGGAGCAAAATAACGGCGATGACGATGATCGCCACTAAGACAAGCAGTGTGCCGAGTGGGACGAGGGGTAATTCTTCGATCACGACTGAGAATGGGAAAGCTGAGGTGCTTCCCATCAGGATGAACAGGATTGCGCCCGCCTGTCCTGATTCAAATCGACCATTTACGAGTTCTTGAGCGTGGATTCGTCCAGTCATCTGATCGGGAAGGAGACCCCACCCAAGACCGTAGGCTGCCAACAGTGGCGGGAAGACCAGCATTGCCACAATGCTGAGCCCGCGGACAAGCGCTAAGTCCCAACCGGTTCGGGCGGAAATCGCTGCGCACACGCCACCAATGGTCCTCACTGATGGGCGGTACCATCCGGAACGTCGGATGGAGGCGAAGAATCCGCCACCCGTGTTGTATCCACCCTGGCCCGGTGGGAACGTTCCATTATTCGGAGTGAAACCTGGCCCACTGAAACCTGGTCCACCTGGGTATTGAGCGTTGCCGTTGAAAGCAGCATTCGACGCATTTGCGTCGTTCGGGTTGAAGCCACTGCCGGAAGGGGTGTCCCCGGTCGTGTCCTGACCGTACGGGTGCGAAGAGTTCATGTCCATACTCAACAGTGTGGTCGCTTCGCTGAACCGGCGACAGTGGGGTTATCCCTTAACTGTCCCTGATTTAGCCCCTTAAAGTCGCGGTCGCTGTTCGAAAGATGTGAAGATAGGTCGTGTGAATGAAGGCGAAAACAAAGGGTATATTCCCGTTCAGCCCGGCATGGCCAATACTGTCGGTGGCTGGCGTCCTCCCATGCCTTCTACCTACCGTGCTCCGCTGAAACGTGCGCGCGAAATATCAGCAGATATGCCGAGCGCCCGCATCGCTGGGGTTTGCTCCGGCCTATCTGTTCACCTCGGAGTGTCAGTCACGCTTGTTCGCGTGCTGATGGTCCTTGCTGGACTCTTCGGTGGAACGGGCATGATCCTCTACGTCTGGCTGTGGGCAATGGTCCCCGAAGATGATGGGCAACGCATCCGTGTTGGGGGCGCTCCGATCGGAGCCAACCTAGCAACGAAAAAACAGGGCAATCCGCACGATGCAAGTAGGGGACAGCTCCTGCTTGCTGGAGTGCTGATTCTGCTTGCGGCCCTCGTTGCAACACTGTTTGCTTGGACGAATGTCGCCCGTCTGTTCGACGTAGCATCGGCAGGTTTGATCATCGCCGGCTTGGGACTGGTGTGGAGCCAAGGGGCACATATTCAGCAGTGGCGATCATCCAAATTTCTGGCAATCATCGGCGCGGGAATCGGGCTCCTCTTCACTGGCGTGCTCTTCCTTGCCGGACGCGGAGACCCGCCAATCATCTTGCTTCGCGGCGGCCTGATCGGTGCGGTCGTGGTCGCCGGCGTGCTGTTCGCATTACTTCCGCTTTGGTTACGCACGTCGAAAGACCTTTCAGTAAGCCGTGAACGAGAAGTTCGCGAGGCCGAGCGCGCCGACATCGCAGCGCACTTGCATGACTCGGTTCTTCAAACACTCACACTGATTCGTTCGGCCGCTTCCGACCCCGCTCGCGTACGAGCACTAGCGCTTGCAGAAGAACGAGAGCTACGATCCTGGCTCTACACCGGTCGTACGCAGGCAAATGAGTCATTGTCGCAAGCAATCCGAAACACCGTCGAACAGGTGGAAAGCCGTCACGGTATCCCCGTTGATGTTGTTGCGGTCGGAGATACTGTCCCGGGTCCTGGTGAGCTAGCGATGGTCGCCGCAATCGGAGAAGCTGTAGCGAATGCCGTCAGGCACGGCGAACCTCCCGTTTCTGTATATGTTGAAGTTCGACCGAACGTTATCGAAGCGTTCATCAAAGACTCCGGTTCAGGATTTGATCTGGCTTCAATCCCGAGCGATCGGCACGGCGTTCGTGACTCAATCATCGGTCGTATGGAACGCGTAGGAGGAAAAGCCAGAATCAGAATGCTTCAGAGCGGAACAGAAGTAGAACTCAGCCTCCCAAGAGAGTAAGCAAACGCTCAATAACAAGAAACACTTATCCGCAACCACGGCAGTGAAGAAAAGCGAAGAGAATAGACCTATGACAATTCGACTCATCGTGATTGACGACCACGCAATGGTTCGCGCTGGTGTTCGCGCAGAACTTGAAAACTCCGGCGCAGACCTCGAAATCGTCGGCGAAGCAGCAGACGTTGATGGAGCAATCGCGGCATGCCATGAACTTCGCCCCGATGTCGCCCTGCTCGACGTTCACCTGCCCGGAGGTCGCGGTGGCGGTGGAGCAGAGGTTTCCGCTCGATGCCAAGATATTGAGGGTCTACGCTTCCTAGCCCTCTCTGTCTCAGACTCACCCGAAGATGTCGTTCAGGTCATCCGAAGTGGCGCTCGCGGGTATGTCACCAAGTCGATTTCTACCCCCGAACTCCTTGAAGCTATCGGTCGTATTGCTGCCGGAGACGCGGCGTTCAGTCCTCGCCTTGCCGGCTTTGTGCTTGACGCATTCGGCACTGGGCAGGTTGCCATCGGTGACGACGAACTCGATCTTCTCTCCGCTCGCGAACAGGAAGTCATGCGTCTGATTGCTCGCGGTTACACGTACAAGGAAGTAGCCTCCGAGCTCTTCATCTCGGTGAAAACAGTAGAAACACACGTATCGGCTGTGTTGCGCAAACTTCAGCTGTCGAACCGTCACGAACTGACCCGCTGGGCAATGCAACGTCACATCGTGTGAGGTCAGCCTCGTGAATAAAAATCGCGAAGCCGAAAGTCTGCTGTGAACCCGAACGCATTTCGACCCTGAGGCGCGAAAGGCGACCGAAGAGGCGCCCCCTGAGCCGGCTGACGCGGTAATCTCCATTCGTTACGAATATTGCTTTGGCATTCAGAGCTTTCAGTAGGGGAGACCATGCACCGTATCGGATTTGACCGCGACACCTACCTGCGACTCCAGTCTCAGCACATCGCCCAAAGGCGCGCTGACTTCGGTGGAAAGCTCTACTTGGAGTTCGGCGGCAAACTCATCGACGATATGCACGCATCGCGCGTATTGCCCGGCTTCACCCCGGATAACAAGGTCGTCATGCTGAAGGAACTTGCTGACGACGTCGAAATCATCGTCGCCGTGAATGCCAAGGACTTCCAACGTCATAAAGTGCGCGCAGACCTCGGCACCACCTACGACGACGAGGTCCTGCGCCACATCGACGAATTCCGCGACTACGGACTGTACGTCGGCTCTGTTGTTATTACTCAGTGGACTGACGATAATCGCGAAGCGCAGGCCGTGAAGCAGAAGTTCGAGCGCCTCGGTATTACCGTTTACCGCCACTTCCCGATCCCCGGCTATCCGAACGATGTTGCGCGCATCGTCTCGGATGAAGGCTACGGCGCAAATGAATACATCGAGACCGCCCACGACCTGATCGTCGTCACCGCCCCCGGCCCGGGCTCCGGCAAGATGGCAACCTGCCTGTCCCAGCTGTACCACGACCACAAGCGTGGCATCCGCTCCGGCTACGCGAAGTGGGAGACGTTCCCGATCTGGAACCTGCCTCTAGACCACCCGGTTAACATCGCCTACGAGGCGGCAACTGCTGACCTTGACGACATCAACATGATCGACCCCTTCCACCTGGAAGCCCACGGCGAAAAGACCGTTAACTACAACCGCGACGTCGAAATCTTCCCCGTGTTACAGCGCTTGTTCACGCAGATCCTGGGCGAATCCCCGTATCAGAGCCCGACCGACATGGGTGTCAATATGGCGGGCAAGTCGATCTGCGACGACGACGCGTGCCGCGAAGCGTCCAAGCAGGAAGTGATCCGTCGCTACTACAAGGCATTGGTGACCGAAAAGAAAGAACTGTCTGAGCCGGTTCAATCGGAACGCATCGCTCTGGCGATGTCAAAGCTGTCAATCACGCCGACCGATCGCCCAGTTGTCCCGCCGACGGTTGCGCTCGCTCAATCAACTGGCGCTCCGGCTGCTGCGATTGAACTGGCTGACGGTCAGATCGTCACGGGTAAGACGTCGGCTCTGCTTGGCTGTTCATCGGCCATGTTGTTGAACGCCCTGAAGATCCTGGCGGGTATCGATTCTGAGGTGAAGCTGCTGTCGCCCGACGCGATCACGCCGATCCAGACTTTGAAGACTCAGCATCTGGGTTCCGCGAACCCGCGTCTGCACACCGACGAGGTCCTGATCGCGCTGGCCGTCTCTGCTTCCACTGATGGCAACGCCCGCCGAGCTCTTGAATGCTTAGGCGAGTTGAAGGGCTGTGACGTTCATACTTCGACGATTCTCGGCTCAGTGGATGAAGGCATCTTCCGTTCGCTTGGCGTTCAGGTGACGAACGAACCCGTCTACGCAACCAAGTCGCTGTATCGCAAGAAGTAGAACTGGTTGGGTTGAGCGGGCGTGAGTGCGCTTGTACCGAGGTGCCGTGCTTGTTCAGCGTTTGCCGTGCTTGTTCACCGTCTTCGTAGAAGCAAACGTGTGTGATCTGCGTTTTTACGGTGCTTGTTCACGCGAAGGGTAGCGTGCTTGTTCACCGTGGGGCTGCGCTTGTTCACTGTTGCGGGCGTGATTGCGCGCTGTCATGGTCGTGCTTGTTCACCCGAAGCCCCGGCTACTTCTCAGGATGAACACCTGTCGGACGTTTTGCAGATTGGTTTCTACATGGTCTGTTTTAGGCTAGGAGAGCGATGACTGATTTCACTTCTCTTCCCGATCTTGGCTCCGCTTCATTCTCAGAATGGGGCGGTGTGCCAGAACCTGGGCCTGAGTCGCCGGTATATGACTTCCCCGGCGGATCCGTTCCAGGTGAAGATGTTGTGCCCGTTTTGGATGAATCTGAGTACTTCTCTCAGGCGAATAGGACCAGCTCGAAATCTGCGTTCGGCTATTCGGGCAATGGAAGTAAAGAACCTTCAGACTGGCAGTCCCGGCCTCGTTTTTCTGAACCGGATGAACTCATTAGAGAACTCAACGATCAGCAACGCGAAGCTGTCGTCCACGACGGCGGACCTCTACTGATTATGGCGGGCGCGGGATCTGGGAAAACGCGCGTGCTTACTCACCGAATTGCCTACCTTCTTGCTACAGGGCGAGCCACACAAGGGCAGATTCTTGCGATCACGTTCACCAACAAAGCCGCCGCAGAAATGCGTGAAAGGGTTGGCGGGCTGGTCGGTCATGGCGCGGAGTATATGTGGGTTTCGACGTTCCATTCGGCCTGCGTGCGAATCCTGCGACGTGAGCACGAGGCCGCCGGTCTGACTTCGTCGTTCACCATTTATGACGCGCAGGATGCTCAGCGACTCATTCAAATGATCCTGAAATCGATGGATGTCGACGTGAAGCGATACTCACCCAAAATGATCGCGGCCAAGATTTCAGATCTAAAAAATGAACTGATTACTCCCGCCAAATACGAGGAAACCTGCGCAAACGACCCAATTTCAAAGATCGTCGCAAACACCTATCGCGAATACTCAAAGAGAATGCGCGAATCGAATGCGCTGGACTTCGATGATCTGATCATGGCAACGGTGCAGTTGCTGAAAGACAAGCCACTGATTGCTCAACAGTATCATCGGCGCTTCCGCCACATTCTGGTGGATGAGTATCAAGACACGAACCATGCGCAGTATGTCCTGGTTCGCCTACTTGTCGGCGATGGCGATGACGGAGTAGAACCCGGTGAGCTCACCGTGGTTGGTGACTCAGACCAGTCGATTTACGCCTTCCGCGGTGCAACAATCCGCAACATTGAGCAGTTTGAGCGCGATTTTCCGGGTGCGCGCACGATTCTTCTGGAGCAGAATTATCGGTCGACGCAGAATATTCTCTCTGCCGCGAATGCAGTGATCGCGCGCAACCAAGGGCGTCGACCAAAAAACCTGTGGACAGCTTCAGGCGATGGTGCGCTCATCACTCTTGACGTAGCTGATTCTGAACATGATGAAGCACGTTTTGTCGTGTCTGAAGTTGATCGCCTGGCTGATCAGGGTGCTTCATATGGTGATGTTGCAGTCTTTTACCGTACAAACGCCCAGTCACGCGCCATCGAAGAACTCCTTGTGCGTCAAGGAATTCCCTACCGCGTGGTCGGCGGAACACGATTCTACGAGCGCAAAGAAATCAAAGATGCGCTGGCCTACCTGCAAGCGATCTCCAATCCTGATGACAGCGTTGCCGTCCGCAGAATTATCAACGTTCCGCGTCGTGGGATCGGCGCAAAAGCTGAAGACGCTATCGCAGTCCATGCTTCTCGATACGGTATTTCCTTCGGCCAAGCTGTCCGAGACGTCTGGGAAAGCGAAGGATGCCCGCTGGGTGAAAGTGAAGGTATTGAATGGCAATACCCGACGGTCAGTCAAAGCGATGCGACATCGCCCGTCGATGTTGCCACCTCTTCTGCTTCCCCTTCAGGTGAACCTTTCCCATCGAACGGAAGAGACCTAGGGAAACAAACAAGCGAGTCTTCCCTTGTCGAGTCTGAAACACCGGGGGCCATCGTAGACAATGCGCTCAGTGCGTGGGCAGACCTAGAGGTACGTACATTCGAGCAAAATCCGTCGGATGCTCAAGATGTAAACTCGGCCTCGTCGATCGGAAATTTGCCCAGCCGGCAGTTGCACCCCAGTGGTGAACAGCGCGAGGTCCTTGGCCTTTCTCCGCGAGCGCGAAAGTCGATTGCGGCGTTCTGGGGTCTTATCGAATCTACTCGGCAAGCAAGTGAAAAGGGGGTGTCGACTGCCGATATTCTCGAGGAGATCCTGGATAAGACGGGATACCTCGCTACGCTACGAAAGTCGGAGGATCCTCAGGATGCTTCGCGCGTGGAAAACCTTGCAGAATTGCACTCAGTAGCGATTGATTTCGCGCACGTGAACCCGCGCGGTAGTGTGGTCGACTTCCTTGAGCGAGTCGCACTCGTTGCAGATTCGGATCAAATTCCATCTGAAGACCAGCGAAGTGGTCAGGTGACGTTGATGACGGTGCATACAGCGAAGGGACTGGAATTCCCCATCGTGTTTGTCACCGGCATGGAAGATGGGACCTTCCCGCATCAAAGGTCGCTTGGGGATGAGTCTGAGCTTGCGGAAGAGCGTCGCCTTGCGTACGTGGCAATTACGCGTGCGCGTGAGCGACTGTATTTGACTCGAGCCTCTATTCGCTCAGCTTGGGGTAGTCCGCAAGAGATGTTGCCGTCCCAGTTCCTCGCAGATATTCCGCCGGAGCTATGCGATATTCGCCGATCCTCAACTGCAAGTGAACGACTGCGTTCGCGCGAAAACTCCTGGGGGAGCGGATGGGGATCGGGCTCCTACTCTTCGCACACCGGTCGTGCCTTGGATGATGATGGGCCAGTTTTTGGCTCCGGTAAAGCAGAAACTGCCTCTCGAGTCACAGGTATTCGAACCGGGAAAACCATACGCATGGGTGCGCAACAAACGTCACGCAATACGCACCGACCACTCCTTGACTTGAAGGTTGGCGATAGGGTTAAACACGCGAGTCTGGGGGAGGGAACTGTTGTTGGCCTCGAAGGTCAGGGGAAAACAACGGTTGCTCGGGTCAAATTCAGCGAAGCGGAGAAGCGCCTGCTTCTTCGAGTTGCACCCCTAGAAAAAATCTGAATCGAACATAAATTGGCGTTCTTAGGACGAACGGCCTAAATGGTCGTTAGTCTGTTCAATGACAAGCCATAGATGACAAAGGAGTCCACCCGTGGACCTGTATGAATACCAAGCACGTGACATGTTTCGAAAGCACGGCGTTCCCGTACTGCCCGGGCTTACCGCAACGACTGTCGAAGAGGCGCGCACAGCGGCAACTCGTCTGCTCTCAGATGGCGCCGAGCTTCTCGTCGTCAAAGCGCAGGTGAAAACCGGTGGCCGCGGAAAGGCAGGTGGCGTCAAACTTGCTTACACTGCCGCAGAAGCCGCTGAAAAAGCAGAGGCAATTCTTGGACTCGATATCAAGGGACATATCGTCAAAACCCTGCTGATCGCATCGGGTGCCGACATCGCCGAGGAATACTACTTCTCGATCCTCCTTGATCGATCGAACCGTCGCTACCTTGCAATGTGCTCCCGCGAAGGCGGTATGGACATTGAAACCCTGGCGAAGGAACGCCCCGAAGCCCTAGCTCGCGTGCCTCTGAACCCCGTCATCGGAATCAACGATCAAGTGGCACGGGAGATCTTGACGCAAGCGGGATTCCCCGCTGAACGCCAGGATCCCCTCATTCCGGTCCTCGTCCTGCTCTGGGAAACCTACCGCGACGAGGACGCAACCCTTGTCGAGGTCAATCCTCTTGTCACTGCCACCGACGGTACCGTGTGGGCAGTCGACGGCAAGGTCAGCCTGGACGACAACGCCCGCTTCCGCCATCCGGAACACGAAGAACTCGTCGACCGAGCCACCCAAGATCCCCGCGAGGCGCTGGCGAAGGAAGCCGGACTGAACTACGTGCGCCTCGAAGGTGAAGTTGGCATCATCGGTAACGGTGCTGGTCTGGTCATGTCAACCCTCGACGTCGTTGCGATGGCCGGTGAAGATCTTGGCGTAAAACCGGCAAACTTCCTCGATATCGGTGGCGGTGCTTCGGCTGAAGTGATGGCAAAGGGCCTCGACATCATCCTCGGCGACGAGCAGGTTCGCTCTGTCTTCGTTAACGTTTTCGGTGGCATTACCGCATGTGACAAGGTCGCGGAAGGCATCATCGGAGCTCTCGAAGTTCTTGGCGACTCTGCGACGAAGCCTCTGGTGGTTCGCCTCGATGGAAATAAGGTCGCCGAAGGTCGAGCGATCCTCCAGGCAGCGAACCATCCGTTGATCCACATGGTTGAGACCATGGACGATGCCGCACGACGTGCAGCTGAACTTGCTGTTAAGGCCGTTGCTTCTCAGCCGGCTCAGAACTGACCAGACGAAAGACAAAGGACGAAAAGAATGTCGATTTTCCTTAACTCTGACTCCCGTGTCATCGTCCAGGGTATGACGGGCGCTGAAGGTCGCAAGCACACGCAACGGATGCTGAGCGCCGGCACAACCATTGTTGCTGGCACTAACCCGCGCAAAGCCGGTACCAGTGTCGACTTTGACGTGGTTGGCTACGGCCCGGCCGCTGACCGGGTCGAAAACGGAACAGTGTCCGTACCCGTGTACGCCACTGTTGCTGAAGCAAAAGAAGCAACGAACGCGAACACTTCCGTCATCTTCGTTCCGCCGGCCTTCGCGAAGGGAGCCGCACTTGAAGCGATTGATGCTGGCATCGAAACGATCGTTGTGATCACCGAAGGTATTCCTGTCGCAGACTCAACCGTTTTCGTGTCGCATGCACTGAAGAAGGGTGTTCGTCTGATTGGCCCGAACTGCCCAGGCATCATTAGCCCAAACCAGTCAAACGTTGGTATCACGCCAGCAGACATCACTGGTCCGGGTCGCATCGGCCTAGTTTCTAAGTCCGGCACGCTCACGTACCAGCTCATGTACGAACTCCGCGACTTTGGTTTCACCACCTGCCTTGGCATCGGTGGCGACCCGGTGGTCGGAACCACCCACATCGATGCCCTGGCGGCGTTCGAAGCCGACCCCGACACCGATCTGGTTGTGATGATCGGCGAAATCGGTGGCGACGCAGAAGAACGAGCAGCTACCTGGATCAAGGAAAACATGACGAAACCCGTCGTCGCCTACGTTGCTGGTTTTACAGCCCCCGAAGGCAAGACCATGGGGCACGCCGGCGCGATCGTTTCCGGTTCTTCCGGTACTGCTGCGGCAAAGGCCGAGGCCCTAGAAGCAGTTGGTGTTCGCGTTGGTCGGACTCCGTCGCAGACCGCTCAGCTTGCTCGAGAAATCCTCTCAAAGTAGTTGCACGCTCTGCCGGTTTTGGCAGGGCAAACTGAAGAGGCCGGAAGCGAACAGAACACAAACTCTGAAAACGGAGTGGCCAGAACACAAACTCTGAAAGCGATCTGATCTCGCTTCCACACTGAGGTAGGTCTCAATCTGACGGTGGCCGGTGGTGCGAAAGCCCTACCGGCCACCGGTGCGTCATGATGGATAACGCTATGAACGTTACGCCTGAGACTTCACCACGCGTCACCACAACGACGTACGCTCCGACGCGGAAAACTATTCGCGTGAGCATGCCTGATGGTTGGGCGCGCGCCATGCTTTCGGGCGTTGAAGCAGCATTCGTCGGTTGGGCTACCTGCGTTCTCATCGTCATGGGCTCCTTTCTGACGGTCGCGTCGAACCCGTGGGTGTCAAAAATCGGCTGGGACACGGTGTTCGCGTCCAGTTCGGATGTCTTCGGAGTCCTCTTCGGCGCATCAGTTCATACAGAAACCGTCACCTATCACGCCATCCCCACTCTTGTGTCGATCGGCCTCGTTGTGTTGCTCCGACTCTTCTTGCGCGGAGGCGAAGAGTTCTCGCCATCGTCGAACTGGTTCGCCGTTCCTGCTTTCACTGTGATGACCGCTTTCCTGATCGGTTCGGGTGCTTCGTATGTGCGCTGGTGGGAAGCGATGCCGGGTGCCCTATTCGTTTCGCTTCTCGCGTCGGCGTGGGCGTTTTTTTCTTGTGGTGACCATCCACTTCGCCGGTGGGGAGTCCCGCGCCTCATTCGTTTGGGAATTCGCGAGGCCGCAATCGCACTCACAGTCATCGTCGGATCTGCGGCGGTTCTTACTCTGATCGCCCTTCTTACTCATACCTCACAAATCGCGGGGATCCACCAGCTCCTGCTCACGACATCTCCGATTGAGGACGCGCTTGTTGGACTCGGTCAGTTATTTTTCGCCCCAACAATCTTGGCGTGGACGTTGGCTTGGTTTGCTGGACCCGGATTCTGGGTCGGAGTCGATGCGCTTCATTCGCCCACGTCAGCCCCAACTTTGCCGATCCCAGGTATCCCTGTCTTGGGCGCGATGCCCAATATCACTCCAAGCTATTGGACGATCCTCGTTCCGATTGCGATCGGTTTTGGCATCGGTATGTGGCGCGGAAGGAAGCGTCGGCAAGCATCGCTTCGTGAACAGTTTGTTCTTTCCGCTGTCGCATTTGTCGTGATCGGTGTTGGCTTCTGGATGTGGATGGCCATGTCAACCCTTCAGCTGGGGGCGACGCGCATGGCATTCCTAGGGCCGCATGTCGGTCCGACTACTGCGGCTCTGCTCAGCGAAGTTGGTTTGGCGTTTGTATTTGGTTGGGTGATCGTTCACCCGCGCTCGTTGAAGTGGATGCGCGATCAATGGGAGCTTTCGCTTCTTGACGCTGGGCAAACGGCTCCGCCTTCGACCGCGCTTGTTGAAGCAGAAGAGACTCCGGAACCGGATGAAATTGATACTGACCCGACCGAGGAAGAACTCGAGGTTTTGGTGAACAAGCGCGCCGATGACACCCCCAAAGAATCCCAGTCGGAACCTGAACTTGTTCCATGGACACCGACTCCCCAAGTTGTTGAGCCGACGGTGAAGTCTCCGGCTCAGCAGGAAGCTGAACAAGCGCGCTCCGAAGATGCGCTTGCAACTGAGCGTCTTGACCTCTCTTCGCTCTCGACCGGTGAACAAGCGCATTCGGAAGAGGACGTGGAAACAGAACGTCTGGACTTGAATGACCTCCACTTAGGTGAACAAGCGCGCTTGGAAGAGGACGAATGAACACCGAACCGACTCATTGATCGGTGCACGCTCCGCTTGAACAAGCGCGGTTAACTGTTCTGGTATCCGGCGAAGGCTCCAACAAGCGTGCGCTTGTTCAAGCGTGCGAAGATCCCACGTTCGGCGCCACGGCGGTTCTAGTGGGTGCAGACAGGGAGTGTTCAGCGATCGACTGAGTGAAGGAACGAGGCCTCGCGCACTTTGTTTGCTAGTTTCTCACTTTGAAACGCGCGAAGACTGGGACGCTGAGCTTCGACGGAACCTTGAACAAGCGCGGTCGGCCTCGTCGATAACTGGCACGCGGAAGGCGAATGTGGGGCGAATCCCTCACTGGACCTGCTTGGAACGCACACGCGCTACGGGATACGATCGCCGTAGGTTGCAACTGGCGAGGGTGGATCACCACCGGGGAGCAACCCGAAGTACCCGTGAGGCGTCGCCCGCCTGGGCGCCGGGCATGATCAACCATTACTGGAGGAACCCATGTCCGTTCGCCTGGACAATCTCGAAGCTATTGACGTCCGCCCCATTACCCGCGCTCTTATTTCCGTCTATGACAAGACCGGTCTGATTGAGCTTGCCACCGCACTTGCTGGCGCTGGCGTTGAAATTGTTTCCACCGGCTCGACCGCCGCGAAGATCGCAGAAGCTGGCGTCCCGGTTACCCCCGTTGACGACGTCACCGGTTTCCCTGAGGTCCTCGAAGGTCGCGTGAAGACCCTGCACCCGATGATTCACGCGGGCATTCTTGCTGATCAGCGCAAGGCTGACCACCGCGAGCAGATCAGCGAACTCGGCGTGAAGGCATTTGACCTGGTTATTTGCAATCTCTACCCGTTCACTCAGACGGTTGCCGGCGGGGGTAGCTTCGACGAATGCGTCGAGCAGATTGATATCGGTGGCCCGTCCATGGTGCGTGCAGCGGCGAAGAACCATCCGTCGGTTGCAGTCGTGACCTCGCCCGATTCCTACGCTGCGGTTATTGAAGCTGCCCGGGCTGAAGGTTTCACGCTGAAACAACGTCGCGAACTGGCAGCACGCGCCTTCGCACATACCGCAACTTACGATCTGGCCATCTCCGGCTGGTTTGCCGATCAGCTCGATCTGGACGATGTCCGCGACGAATTGGACGAGGTCTGCGAAACCCACCTCGACGCTTCCGATGCTGCGTTCCTTGAGTCCCTCGGGTTTGCCGTCGACGGGGAATCCGAAGAAATCGTCGAAGCTGACGACGAAGAAGGCGACATGCCGGCGTTCGTCGCCGATGCTTTCGAACGCGTTGACTCCCTGCGCTACGGTGAGAATCCGCATCAGAACGCTGCCGTGTACCGCGAGATCGCAGACGAAGAAGACCTCGACGAAAACGAGCTTCTGCCCGGCATCGCCAATGCTCGCCAGCTGCATGGCAAGGCAATGAGCTACAACAACTACACCGACGGTGACGCTGCCCTGCGCGCTGCCTACGACCATGAGCGCCCCTGCGTCGCCATCATCAAGCACGCGAACCCCTGCGGTATCGCCGTTGCCGACGACGTCGCCGAGGCACATCGCAAGGCGCACGCGTGTGACCCCGTCTCCGCATTCGGTGGCGTGATCGCCGTGAACCGCCCGGTCAGCGTTGAACTGGCTAAGCAGATCGTCCCGATCTTCACCGAGGTTGTGCTGGCCCCCGGATACGATGAGGGTGCGCTCGAGGTCCTGTCTGCGAAGAAGAATCTGCGTGTCCTGGAAGTTGCTCCGCTGGCAGTCGGTGCCAGAGAGTTCAAGCAGATTTCTGGTGGCCTGCTGGTTCAGGACCGCGATGACGTCGATGCAGTCGGCGACGATCCGGCAAACTGGACGCTCGTCGCAGGTGAAGCCGCGGATGCTGCAACCCTAGCTGACCTTGAGTTCGCATGGCGCACGGTTCGCTCCGTCCGCTCTAACGCGATCCTGCTGGTTAAGGATGAGGCTTCGGTCGGCGTCGGTATGGGACAGGTCAACCGCGTTGATTCCTGCAAGCTTGCAGTCGAACGCGCAAACACGCTGGGAGGTCGCTCTACCGGTGACGCGGCCAAGGATGCGGGCGCAGATATTCAGTCCGCTGGCGGTGCGCGCGCAGAAGACATTCTTGGCGCCGAAACTGAGCAGCGTTCCATCGGCGCGGTTGCCGCATCCGATGCGTTCTTCCCCTTCGCTGATGGCCTGCAGGTCCTGATTGATGCCGGCGTGAAGGCTGTCGTTCAGCCTGGCGGATCCGTCCGCGACGAGGAATCCATCGAAGCTGCGAAGGCTGCTGGCATCACGATGTACATGACGGGCACGCGCCACTTCGCACACTGACCTGCATTTCGGCGAGGTTGTTGGAAACGGCGACATCGTCCACTGATTATCCCCCTGCTGGAGCGCTCCGGCAGGGGGAATTTCATCTGAGTACACTGCCGTGTGCGAAGGAAAGGTGAACAAGCGCGGTAAAGTGGCGAGTTTGCAAGGAACACCGAGAGCACGCGGAACGCGCGGAACCGAGAGACTGTGGTGCCTCATTTTGAGCCTCTGACACCCTGAAATCAGGCTCGAAGCTACAGCCCCGCGTCTGGATGCTCGGGGAAGAGTGGCATGACGCCCGGGATGTGACTGTGCGCAGTCAGAGGGTTCGTGGGAATCTCGAAAGCGACTTCCAAGAATGGGCGCAGTAGATTCGCCAGGTCGTCAGGCTGTCCGTCGGAGACGAAGATGACGTTCGGGTGCAGCTTCTCGGACTCGACGAGATCCAAGATAACGCGCGCATCCCCGCGTTCTGAATCAACCCAATACACGGTCCAATCCGGGCCCAGAGCAGACTGCCCCGAAACGATGAAACGTCGTACTCGGCACCCTGGTGGAAGCGCTGTCACAACATCTTCATCCAAGTCGATCATGATCCGCGGGCCGCTGACTGCACGCAGGTTACCTTGCCCCAATTCGCGCGGGTCATTCACGGTCAGCGTCGACAGGTCGATACTTGCCGACTGATCATCGTGCCCCGGAGCTCCGGCAAGATGAGCGAGCTGTTCGGCGAGTTTCCACGTAAAAATCTCCGGGCGGACGTCGAGCATATCCGGCGCAGACCAGCGGAACTTACAAACTGCAAGGAACCATTGTAACGGGTCAACTCCATCAAGGAGGAGCCCCTCGCGCAGGTAAAGAGCGCGTTGCATTACCGCGTCGCGCACCGGATCATCGGCGAGCTTGCGCGCCTTCTTCAAGCGACGGTGAAAACGCTTTTGCGCCGAAGCATAGTCGTCGCCGTCAACCCACTGATCGCCCGGCCAGTTGTGCAGTCGAACAACCTCTTCACGCAGAGAAAACTGCTCGCCAACATAACCGCGATCAGCAAGCACGGTATCCCATGCCTGCACGATTTCCAAGGCGTGAGCGAATGGTGCGGGTACTTCGAGGTGAGGGATGACTGCAAGCTCCTGCCGTGCCGTTGACGCTCGCCAAGCAACAAATTGCGCGTGCGTGACAGGCTGGCCGTCGATGTCGCCCCAGCGTGGGTCGCTGGCTCTCGTTCGGGTTGCCTCGGCCCAGTTCACGAGGCCGGCCAGCAGTTTCTTACGTGGAACATCTGGGGTGTGGGCCGGAGCAATCGTGGGGTCTTGGGCATCAAATGCTCCTTCGATGTGCGCAACTGCTTTCAAGAGGAGGTTCCAGTTTGGAAGCTTTACGCGCTTCTTCGAGGCGAGTGCGACGGGGCTGAGGAACTGATCGATCAACCATGGGACGTCTCGGGAGTGAGCGATGCTGGCGATCTGGTCTCGAGCCACTTGCAGGGGAGCGTTTAATTCCGCGATGAGTGGGAGCGCTTGACGCTCTGCGTTGGAAAGCTTGCGACCGTCCGGGAAGCGTTTATGACTGCCGTGTTTGCCACGTTCGAGCATGAAAGCGCCGAAGGCTGGCATCTGGTGGTCGTTGGCAGGCATGAGTCTATTGTGTCGTACCTCTAGGTTTTCTTGCGCTCAACCGACCGCGCTTGTTCAAGAAACGAGGTGCTTGAACGGGCTTCATTGACCGCGCTTGTTCAAGCATCTGTGGGTTTTTGGCCGCGCTTGTTCACCGGATGGGGGCGAGACGGGGACGCGCAGCCTCGTATTTTTGAGTGGCGATTGGTGAACAAGCGGGGTGGTGAGTGGGGTGGGATTGGTGAACAAGCGGGGTGGTGAGTGGGGTGTGATTGGTGAACAAGCGCGGTGGTGGGGGAGCAGGTTGAGACGCGTTGAACGCTCGCGCGGGTCGTTTCGCTGACGAGCGACAGGTACGATTGAGCCATGAATTCAACTCCTCGCCCCGTCCTCGTCGTTGATTTTGGCGCACAATACGCGCAGCTGATCGCCCGTCGCGTTCGTGAAGCCTCCATTTACTCTGAGATCGTTCCTCACACCATGTCGGTCGCCGACATGCTGGCGAAGGACCCGGCAGCGATCATCCTGTCGGGTGGCCCGTCCTCCGTGTACGAAGAGGGCGCTCCGTCGATTGACCCCGCAATCTTTGATGCCGGTGTTCCGTTGCTTGGTATCTGCTACGGCTTCCAGACAATGGCCGCTGTCCTCGGAGGAACCGTCGGTCGCACCGGCACCCGCGAATACGGGCATACGGACGCTTCCGTCGGCACCTCGTCCTGCCTCTTCGCTGGCACTCCCGCTGACCAGGTCGTGTGGATGAGCCACGGTGATGCAGTCCAGGCGGCTCCCGAAGGGTTCGAGGTCACCGCATCCACCTCCGAAACCCCGGTTGCAGCGTTCGAAGATCGCTCTCGCAAGCTGTTCGGTCTGCAATGGCACCCCGAGGTCGGCCACTCGCAGTGTGGCCAGGACGCTCTGAAGAACTTCCTCTACGAAGGCGCTGGACTGGAACCCTCATGGACCGCAGGCTCCATCATTGACGAACAGGTCGAGGCGATCCGCAAGCAGGTTGGCGACGCTCAGGTGATCTGCGCGCTCTCCGGCGGTGTTGACTCTTCCGTGGCAGCAGCGCTGGTTCACAAGGCAGTCGGTGACCAGCTCACCTGCTTCTTCATCGACCACGGTCTGCTCCGCGCGGGCGAACGCGACCAAGTCGAAGGCGACTATGCGCGAGGCATGGGCATCCGCGTTGTGACCTGCGATGAATCCGAACGATTCCTCAGCGCGCTCGCGGGCGTTTCCGATCCGGAAACCAAGCGCAAGATCATCGGCCGTGAGTTCATTCGTTCATTCGAGGCTGCTCAGAAGCAGGTTATTGAACAGATCGGTGCGGAAGGTGGCGAGGTCAAGTTCCTCGTTCAAGGCACCCTGTACCCGGACGTTGTCGAATCTGGTGGTGGCGAGGGTGCGGCAAACATCAAGAGCCACCACAACGTTGGTGGTCTCCCCGACGACATGAAGTTCGAGCTCGTTGAGCCGCTGCGTACGCTGTTCAAGGACGAGGTCCGCGCTGTTGGTCGCGAGCTCGGTTTGCCCGACTACCTGGTTGAGCGCCAGCCCTTCCCGGGCCCGGGCCTCGGTATTCGCATCATCGGCGAGGTCACGAAGGAACGCCTCGACATCCTGCGTGCAGCTGACCTGATTGCTCGCGAAGAGCTGACTGCTGCCGGCCTCGATTCTGAAATCTGGCAGTGCCCGGTCGTTCTGCTTGCAGATGTTCGTTCCGTGGGTGTTCAGGGTGATGGTCGCACCTACGGGCACCCGATCGTCCTGCGTCCTGTTTCTTCGGAAGACGCGATGACCGCAGACTGGACCCGCCTGCCGTATGACGTGCTGGCGAAGATCTCGACGCGCATTACCAACTCGGTTGCAGAAGTGAACCGCGTGGTGCTGGACGTGACGTCCAAGCCGCCGGCAACGATCGAATGGGAATAACAGTAATAAATATTCTACTGTTACAAAACCATTGAAAACAGTGGGTTTTAGTAATTGAACGGCGCAAAAACTCTTTGGTAATACTATTTTGATACTAAAAAGCTGAAATAGTTGGTTCAAAAGGGAGTTGTTGAATTTAGGCGAATTGTTTAGAAAGTCTTCCATCATTTTGGTGTGAGGCTTTTGTGGAAATAGTAATTGGGAAAAAAGAATTTCTGAGGGGGCGGATGATGAAAAAGAAGGTGTTAGTTTTTTATGGATTAAATCTCTTGATTACAGTTTTTTTTGCACTGTTATTCGGGGGAATATTGGGAAGCGTTGGCGGAAATAAAATGATGTTAGGGCTACTCGTTGTATTAGGTGTTCAATTATCTCCATTTGTGACCACTATGATATTTAGAAAAATATATAAACAAAAGATGGAGTATACATACGAATTCAATAAATACTCGATTATAGCATGTGTATTGCCAATTTTTTTGGTTGTTATATCTGCATTTGTACTAAGTTTGTCAGGCGTCTCATATGTCAAAACAGAGTTCAAGGGGACTATCCTGATTGTCGCTATTCTTATAACATTAGCAGGTTCTTACACGGAAGAATTTGGTTGGAGAGGATGCCTGTTACATATCATCGAAACAGAGTATACGCCTTTTGTCAGCTCTCTTTTTGTAGGTATGCTTTGGGGAATATGGCATTTCGTTAAAATATCAAGTGTAGGTGTCGTTGGATTTTTATTATTCATCCCAACGATTATGTTGTTCAGTGTTTTAATGACTTATATTTTTCACAAGTCAAATAAATCTCTTGTAAATATGGTTATATTCCATTCATTTATTAACTTAACAAATATATTTATGATTTATAACAGAGAGGGTAATGCCTTTTACGTGGCTTTATTCAGTGTGCAGTCAGCAGTTATTTTTCTGATTTTTTTGAATGATAGAAGTTATTTCAGATTGAAAACCAATCAATAAACGCCAGTTTATCGTAATAGTAGATTACTAAGTAAAAGAGCGCGTAACTTTAAGACCTAAAAATCTTTCAGCTATGTGCTTTTTCTGTACTTATTTTATATCCGGTGAAACCTTATATGAGATAGTCACCTGCTGAAACAGGGGATAAATGTGAAGCAGAGACCTCGGAAACAAGTGTTCCGGGGTCTTTCTTTCGTCGAATAGCCCGAATACAGTTTTAGGCTTAAACGGCAAATCGTGTTGGTTTGGTGGGGGCTTTTTGTTGTGTTGGCGCGGTTTTTCTGGTGTTGGAGTTGGTCTGAAGTGCGCGTTCCACAACGTCGCTGAAGTCTATAACGACGGAACAAACATGCTGTTCGGGATAAACGTGGGATACAAGAAGGCTTGGTTCGAATACGACGGAACGGTCCAGCTGGGCGTCGATGTCTCCAAGGTTCAAATCGACGGGCCGGATGCGAACAACGTCGTCACCATCACGATTCCCAGCGCGCAGGTCCTCGGCCAGCCCCAAGCCGACGAGAGTACCTTCTCCGATATCCACAGTGACACCGGGCTACTGACCTCCATCACAGCGGTTGACCAGTCCATCGCGCTGGAAGAAGCGCAAAAAGCGATGAAGGAAAGCGCCGAGGCCAATTCGACGCTGATGAACGGCGCCCGTGAAAGGGCGAAAACCCTTCTGAGCCAATACGTCACGAAGATCGGGGATCTGCAAGGAGTGAAGTACGAGCTCCAGTTCAGGGATGCCGAATAGGTTAGCTTTATAGGTAGTCGCTCTTGAGAGGGACTGCGAACGTGGCCCCTCTTTTTCAATTGCCAACTGATTTGCGGGTAGCTTGAAACAAAGCGGCGATTGGTACCCTCTAATTCGGACCCTACCGCTCGGCTTCGAAGACGCTTTGAGGCCGCGCATACGCGAGCACACCTGGATCACCAAGGAGTACATCATCAATGACAAGCTCGTGCCGTTCTTCGGGGACATGCGCATGTGCGACGTGAGGCCAATCGACGTCATCAGGTGGCAAAACGAGCTCACCGAACACAGGGATGCCGACGGGAAGCCCTGGGCGCCGACGTACCTGCGCACGGTAAACAACCAGCTCAACGCCATCTTCAACCACGCCGAGCGTTACTACGGCCTCACCGACAACCCGGTGCGCAGGGTCGACAAGATAGGGTCGAAGAAAGGCGGCGAGATGCAGTTCTGGACCAAGGACGAGTACCTGAGGTTCAGCGAGGCCGTCATGGACAAGCCGCGCATCTTCCTGGCGTTCGAGCTGCTCTACTGGACGGGCATCCGCGAGGGCGAGATGCTGGCGCTCACGCC
>NZ_JASOMS010000137.1:0-290 GCF_030216865.1 Pauljensenia sp. UMB6358
CCAACGCAGCAGCACTGCAAAAGCGGCTGGACGACTTGGACTCCTCGTACCGGCAGCGGCTGCGCAATTGCGGGCTTTCCCAGATTATCGTCTCCCACGAAGCCTACGGCTATCTAGCTGACAGGTACGGTTTCTTACAGGTCGGCCTTTCAGGATTCGACCCGGAGCAAGAAGCCTCCCCCACCCAGCTTGCAAAGATTGGAAAAATCGCCGCCGACGCGGGCGTGGAAGTCATCTTTTCAGAGAACCTACTCAACCAGAAAAGCGCTAAGACGCTGGCAGCTGATCTT
>NZ_JASOMS010000138.1:0-288 GCF_030216865.1 Pauljensenia sp. UMB6358
GTGCACCGATTGGGGCGTCCACGATGGCAGTTTTGCTCCGCGAGGGCGAATCCAGGTTGCCCCCTTCGCAAGCGGCTCTGTCCTTTCTGAGAAGTAGAGGCTGCCCGCGACGTGGCGCATCTCGAAAGCCGCCGTCTTGCCAAGATACTTAGATACGGGGTTGCCCTGGTCGCGGAACATCTCTAGGGAATTCGGCACGTCCTCGGGTTCGGGCACATCAGGCATCTGGATTTGGGTGGACAGATCAGGCTGAACTTTTTGGAACGATGAGGTCATGGTCAAGATGAC
>NZ_JASOMS010000139.1:0-288 GCF_030216865.1 Pauljensenia sp. UMB6358
TAGAGTGCCCACCAATATCGGCGACACCATCCGCACCACGATTAAACTTGACCGTTACCAGGCCCTCGTATGCTTCTGTTGGGTTACCCGGCCCACCAGCAGGCTTGTCATAGTAACGAACATGAACGGTTGCTTCTTTACCCCGCTTACCAGGCATGGCCGCGTTACGGAACTTTTCAATCTCCGGAAGGTAAGACCCATCCGGTAGCCTGTACTGGCGTACTTCCAGGTCAACAGACCACTTATCGCCCACGTTAATCGGGTGGTCTGCTCCGAGGTCATCATAGG
>NZ_JASOMS010000140.1:0-288 GCF_030216865.1 Pauljensenia sp. UMB6358
CTCTAGGCAAAGGTGTTCGGCGCGCTCGTATAGGGCGTTCAGGCCGTGTATTTGGATGGTTTTGCCTATCCGGGCTACTGGGTCCATGAGGCCTAGCCATTGGGCGCGGGTGAGGTGTTTTGTTGATAGGCGTAGGTTGGAGACTGTTTCGGTTGCGACTTCGATTTGCCGGTAGAGGTATTCGGGTAGATCGAATTGGATAACCCCGATATTGGGTTGGTACAGGTAGTCGGTTTCCACTTTTAGGCCTTTTTGCCCTGGTATGCCGATATCTGCCATGGTGTAGGT
>NZ_JASOMS010000141.1:0-287 GCF_030216865.1 Pauljensenia sp. UMB6358
TTAGGGAGCTCGCGCAGGTCAGCCGCCCCGTAAAGTTGTTCCCCACACCGAAACAAGGGGTGAGTATCGCGGATCATTCGCTCTCACCCCCGTTTGGGATGCAAAACAGCTTCGCGGATTTGAACTTTTCAAAATCAAAAAATGAGGCAACAAACTGTGTAGAGCGGGTGCCGTAATATGCGAGGCTGGTTTTAATTGCCCATTTGTCCACGCCTACTTTTTCGACAATGAACCCAGAGCCGTCACGGCAAACCACCTCAAACGCAGCTCCCACCGGCAGCCTAGGC
>NZ_JASOMS010000142.1:0-286 GCF_030216865.1 Pauljensenia sp. UMB6358
GAGGTAGAAATAAGGCACTCCCCGCAGCGGCGAACTCCTCCCGCTCCTTACAGCGGTCTACGGCGTAGCGCCACTTCGCCGAAGCCTAAGCCGACTCCCCATAAAGCGCCCCCGCGCCCGGGCCGCGCTCCTCGCGCTCACTCGATTCCCCGCCTCCTCCCAATTGCGGCCGTGCTGACACTGGTGGCGGGCGTTGGCATTGGCGCGCTGGCGGGCAACCATTCCGGGGCGGCGCAAAAGAGGGCGGCCTCCGTCAACCCTCCGACCACTATTTCGAAGAGCGTGA
>NZ_JASOMS010000143.1:0-286 GCF_030216865.1 Pauljensenia sp. UMB6358
GCTTCGATCGTGGCGAAGACTCTATTACTTGGAAGGATGGCCTCCTGCTTGGCCTATTCCAGTCGATCGCCCTGATCCCCGGCGTATCGCGTTCCGGCGCAACCATTGCCGGGGCCATGTTCCTGAAGATCGACAGGGTGACGGCCACGCGCATGAGCTTCTTCCTGGGCATTCCCACCCTGATCGCCGCCGGCGGCCTGCAGGCTGTAACCAAGTTTGATCAGATTGGTGCGGCTGGCGGAGTCGGCTGGGGAGCCACCATTATCGGCACCGTAGTGTCCGGCAT
>NZ_JASOMS010000144.1:0-285 GCF_030216865.1 Pauljensenia sp. UMB6358
CGCCCAGGTTGACGCTCAGGGTTTCGCTCTGCGAACCGTTGACCGAGATAGAGATGGACTGGGACTTGGACAGCGACTGCTTTAGCGGAATAGTGCTCTTCGACTTGTTAGTGGTCGAGATGGTGCCTACCGGCAGGAAGTTGTCGGTCACCTTGTAGACCACGGTGCGGTGATCTTCCCAGGCGTTGCAGATCGGGCGAGGATTCAGGATGTTCGCCTTGATGTGATCGCTGCCGTGCGAAGTGTGAATGATCGGGAGATTGGCGTTGTTGGCCGGAGTCTCTG
>NZ_JASOMS010000145.1:0-285 GCF_030216865.1 Pauljensenia sp. UMB6358
ATGATTATGAGTTTCTTGAAAAAGCCAACACCACGTCCAGCGAGTAGTCTTTAATGAAGTGAATTAAAGCATATTAAGTTAATGAATATTTAAATTTTAAAAGGTATATTGAGCATGGCGATTCATGGGAGTGGGACAGAAATGATATTTTCGAAAAATTTATTTCGTCGTCCCACCCCGGCAAGGTTGACTAGAATTGAAAAAAGCTTGTTACAAGCGCATTTTCATTCAGTCAACTACTGCCAATATAACTTCGTAGAGCATAGAACATTGATTTATGTCCCA
>NZ_JASOMS010000146.1:0-284 GCF_030216865.1 Pauljensenia sp. UMB6358
GAGCCCCGAAAAGGTAAAGGAACTGTACGCTGCTGCCGCAGACGACGGCCGCGAACTCGGCGTATACCCCAACACTGGGCGCACTATCGTGGCTAAGAACGGGCGTTTCGGCCCCTATGTCACCGAGGTCATTCCCGAGGAGGAACAGGGCACTGGAAAGAAGAAGATTAAGCCCAAGACTGCTTCGCTACTGAAGACTCAAAACCTTGCGGACATTACTTTCGAGGACGCCTTGCAGCTGCTGTCTCTGCCCCGTGAGGTCGGCACTGATCCGGAATCTGGCG
>NZ_JASOMS010000014.1:0-29697 GCF_030216865.1 Pauljensenia sp. UMB6358
AGCGTGGAAGGTGCACCGCTGCACCACGGTAGTAGGCCAGATGTTCTTGCGCGCCTTCTCAAACCCGCTTCCCCCATGCCCTCTTTCCGGACGAGCCTCACGGTCTCGACGCTCCATCCCGGCCGCGCTCCGCAGGAAGTCGAGACCGCGGCGCGGCGGGTGCGGCGTCTGGAATCCTTCGACATTGGGATCGAGGCCGGACAGGCGCGCGTCACCTTGCGCTTCACCGCTGAGGACGAGGACGAGGCGCGTCTTGCCCACGCCGAGTTCCTTCACGCGGTGCAGGAGGTCGCCGATGTCCCCCGCGCGCGCCTCGCACAGGTGGTGCGAGGGCGGAGCGTTCCGTTCGAATAAGGGGAGCGCCCCGCCCGGGCGCCGAGGGGGTCACTTTTGACGGACTTCGGGGCGCCTTTCTTCAGCCCACAGGACGTGGTGGGTCGTGCCGGGGTCGTCGATGCGCCGGTAGCCGTGCGCGCCGAAGAAATCGCGCTGCCCCTGAATGAGGGCAGCCGGAAGGCGCTCGGACCTCAACGAATCGATGTAGGCCAGACCTGAGGCGAACACGGGGGCGGGCACGCCCGCGAGAATCGCGTCGGCGGCGAGCCTGCGCCATGCGGGGAGTGCCTTCTCAAGCGCCGAGGCGAATGCGGGAGCGGTGAGCAGAGAGGGCAAGGCGGGTTCGTCCTCGTATGCGGAGGCGATGTCGTCGAGGAAGCGGGCGCGAATGATGCAGCCTCCCCGCCAGATCCTCGCGATCTGTGCGAGGTTGATGTTCCAGCCGTTGAGTTCGGAGGCCGTTGCGATCTCATGGAAGCCCTGAGCGTAGGCGGCGATCTTGGCGCCGTACAGGGCCATGCGCACGGATTCGACAAAGGCCGCACGGTTGGCGGGAGTCCGTTCGGCGGTTCCCGGGGTGATGTCCGCATTGCGAAGGGCGGTGCGCTGGGCGATCGCCGAGGAGGCGGAGCGGGCGAAGGTCGCTTCGGCGATCGCTGGCACCGGGACGCCGTGGTCGAGCGCGGTTTGCGAGGACCAGACGCCGGTGCCCTTCTGACCGGCTTGATCGACGATGACGTCGATGAGGGGCCGGCCGGTCCTCGAATCGACCTGATCCAAGACCTCGGCGGTGATGTCGATGAGGTAGGAGTCGAGTTCGGTACGCCTCCAGCTTCGGAAGACTTCGGCGATCTCATCGATGCTGAGGCCTCCGATACGACGGAGGAGATCGTATGCCTCGGCGATCACCTGCATGTCGGCGTATTCGATGCCGTTGTGCACCATCTTGACGAAGTGCCCGGCTCCGTCGGGGCCGACGTGGGCGCAGCAGGGGCGGCCGTCGACTTGGGCGGCGATGTCTTCGAGGAGGGGGCCGATCCGCGTGTAGGACTCGTCGGCTCCTCCGGGCATGAGCGAAGGCCCCTCCAGGGCGCCCTCCTCCCCTCCGGACACCCCCATCCCGACGAAGTGGATCCCTTCAGTCCGTAAAGCTTTCTCGCGGCGGATCGTGTCGGGATAGAAGGCGTTGCCCCCGTCAATGATGATGTCGCCGGGGGAGAGGACGGATCTGAGCTGGTTGACGACGGATTCCGTCGCGGCGCCGGCGGGGACCATCACGAGAACGACCCTCGGGGTCTTGAGGGAGGCAGTGAAGCCTTCGATGTCCCGAGCGGGACGGAAGAGCCCCTCGTGGGAGTAGTCGTTGACGAAGCGCTCCGTGAGATCGGGCGTGTAGTTGAAGAGGGCGACCTCGTGGCCGTGATGGGCCAGGTTGCGGGCGAGGCTCGTCCCCATGACGCCGAGTCCGTAAACGCCGATGTCGGCGCGGGGGAGGCGGTTTGGTGCGGTGGTCATGTCTTGCCTTTCCGTCCGCCGCCGCGATGCGCGGGCGGCGGACTCCTCACCGGGGCATCGATGCTGGGGTGAGGGGTCAGTCCGTGGTGAGGAACCCGCGCAGCCCTTTTTCGAGGAGGGCTTCGCGGACTTCGGCGACGAGGGCGCGCATCGCGTCTTCGG
This sequence comes from Pauljensenia sp. UMB6358, assembly GCF_030216865.1. Lineage (NCBI taxonomy): Bacteria > Bacillati > Actinomycetota > Actinomycetes > Actinomycetales > Actinomycetaceae > Pauljensenia > Pauljensenia sp. UMB6358. The sequence continues at coordinate 2,014 of NZ_JASOMS010000014.1, forward strand.
CTGCTTCGGAGGAACCGGTGGCGATGGCGCGCGCGACCTCGTCGTGGAGGTCGAGGGCGATCGGCTCGGGGTGGGCGGGGTAGAGGCCGAGGCGCGTGCGCCCGGCCAGGACCTCGGCGACGAGCTCCCTCAGCGCGTAGAAGGTGTCGTTGTGGCTTGCGGCGAGGATTGCCGAATGAAGCTTGATGTCGGTGGCGAGAAAATCGGTGAGGTCGTCCTTCGCGCCCTCGGCCCGCAATCGTGCGGCGAGTTCGAGGATCCGGGTGCGTTCGCTCTCGGTGGCCCGGCGCGCGGCCGCAGCCGCTGCGACCGGTTCGATGGCGGCGCGCATCTCGTTGAGGGCGCCGAGTTTGGGCCCTCGTGGATCGGCATCGAGCTGCCAGCGGATCAGGGTCGGTGAGAGCGCATCCCACTCGGACGCGGGGCGGATCAGGATCCCTGCGCGTCTGCGGGATTCGATGAGCCCCATGGATTCGAGCGACTTCACGCACTCGCGGGCGATGCTGCGTGAGACCCCGAACTCCGTCTGGATCCATTCGAGTGTGAGCGCGCCGCCGATCGGTAGATCGCCTGCGGCGATCCTGCGTCCGAGCGCCTCGAAAACATCACTGTGGAGCGAGGGGGACACGTTGAGCTCCTTTTGTTGAGGCTTCTGCGCCAATCATTATAGGTCTGTGATCTATGGGACTTTCCTCCTTCTTGAAATGTATGACGTATTCGGTACTATAAACGTACTACATGGACGAAGATGTCATATTTAGGAGGAGCCGTGGACGACACTCGCGAATCATCGCTGACCCACCTCGTCGTGATGGGCGTTGCCGGCAGCGGAAAGACGACCGCCGCAGCTTCACTGGCCGCTCTGACATCGTGGCCCCTCGCCGAAGCCGACGACTTCCACCCCGAAGCGAACATCGTCAAGATGTCTGCGGGCACCCCCCTCAGCGACGAAGACCGTTGGCCCTGGCTCAGGAGCCTGCGCGATTGGATGAGCGCGCAAGTGGACAAGCAGAGCTGCTCCATCGTCACCTGCTCGGCCCTCAAACGCGTCTACCGCGATCTCCTTTCCGAAGCGAAGGGTCGCGTGCTCTTCGTCCACCTTGTTGCAGAACAGGAGGCCCTGCGCGAACGCATGGAACAGCGTGAAGGGCACTTCATGCCCCCGCAGCTCCTCCCCTCCCAGTTCGCGACCCTCGAGCCCCTCAAGCCCGACGAGGACGGCATCGTCATCGAATCGCGCGAAACCCCGGAACAGACCCTCGCCGCCGTACTCGACGCACTTGAGAGCGCGGGCGTCGCCATCGCCCGCTGATCACCATTCGCACAGGATCATCACTTTCCAATGGAGGAATTCATGATGTCACCCCTTCTCGGAGCAGCCGCCAAGGCAGTCGTGCACTCCGACAATGAACTGCAGCTCGTCGGCGCAGCCCTCGCAGGCATCACGACGATCATCGTCCTAATCGTCTGGAAGAAGGTCCACCCCTTCCTGGCCCTGACGCTCGGCTCGGCCGTCCTCGCCCTCGTCGCAGGCATCCCCTTGACCGACACCTTCACATCCTTCTCGACGGGCCTCGGCTCGACCGTCGGAGGCGTCGGCACCCTCATCGCCTTCGGCGCGATCATCGGCAAACTCCTCATCGAATCCGGCGGCGCCGATCGTATCGTCGACACGATCCTCGACAAGACCCCCGTCTCCCGACTTCCCTGGGCGATGGCGCTCATCGCCTTCGTCGTCGGCATCCCCCTCTTCTTCGAAGTCGGCATCGTTCTGCTCATCCCGGTGGTCATGCTCGTCGCACGCAGGGCCGAGCAACCGCTGATCCTCGTGGGCGTGCCCGCGCTCGCCGGCCTGTCCGCCCTGCACGGCCTCGTACCGCCTCACCCCGGCCCGCTCATCGCGATCGACGCCCTCGGTGCCGACCTCGGCATCACACTCGGCCTCGGCCTCCTCGTCGCCATCCCGACCGTCATCATCGCAGGGCCCATCGCCGCCCGCGTCATGGCCCGGTGGGTTCCGATCGAGGCCCCGGCCCCTCTCGGCGGCGAATCGACCATCACCGAGCCGCAGAAGCGCCCCTCGTTCGCCATCTCGATCTTCGTCGTCCTCCTCCCCGTTCTCCTCATGCTCGGCCGCACCCTCGTGGAGACTCTGATGGGCTCCGCCAAGGAGACGCTGCTCTACACCTGCGCGGAGTTCCTCGGCCAGCCGATCGTCGCCCTCCTCATCACCGTGATCGTCGCGATCCTCGCCTTCGGCGTGGCGCCCGGCCGTAAGGCCGACGAGATCTCAACGATCGTCGGCGCCTCGCTCGGCCCGATCGCGGGGATCCTCCTCATCGTGGGCGCCGGCGGCGGCTTCAAACAGACCCTCGTCGACTCCGGCATCGCCGACGTCATCGCAATCTGGATCGAACAGGCCTCCGTCCCGGCACTCATCGCCGGCTGGCTCGTCGCCGTCGCCGTTCGCCTGGCAACGGGGTCTGCGACCGTGGCGACGATTACGGCTGCAGGCATCATGGCCCCCCTCGCAGGCGCCATGCCACCGGTCGAGGCCGGCCTCCTCGTCCTCGCCATCGGTGCCGGCTCCGTGTTCCTCTCGCACGTCAACGACGCGGGATTCTGGCTCGTCAAGGAGTACTTCGGCATGACGGTCGGCGAGACCCTCAAGACGTGGTCGCTCATGGAGACGCTCCTCTCGATCGTCGCAGGCGTCATGGTCTTCCTCATCGGAGCGATCCTCGGGGTCCTCTGATCGCGAGCCCCCGCGCGGATGCGCGCGGAAGGACAGAAGGCCGGGTCCGAGGCCGACCCTCAGCAGGCGCAGACCCGGCCTCCTCATTCAGCGGAGAGGAACTCCGCGAGAACGATCCTGTGATTCGCGCGCCCGGGCATCGCCTCGAGAGTCAGCTCCTGCGCCAAGCGCACTGCGAGGGCCTCGGCGAACTCCTTCTCGCCGTGGACCGTCAGTACCTTCCGGGGCCGAGGACGCAGGGCCCCGACCCAATCGATCAACTCCGATGCGTCCGCATGCACGGAGAACTCCTCGTCCTTGACGATCCGGGCGCGCACGGCGACCTCGGTGCCGAGCATCTTCACGCAGGGGGCTCCCTCGGCCAGGGAACGGCCACGAGTGCCGACGGCTTGGTACCCCGTGAGGACGACGCAGTTGCGCTCATCGGGGAGCATCCGGGCCAGATGATGAAGAACGCGGCCGCCGGTGGCCATCCCCGAGGCCGAAATGATGATCGATGGGCGGGAGAAGGCGTTGAGGCTCTTCGATTCGTCGACGCTGCGCAATTCGTGAAGCTCGAGGTGGGGCAGGCGCAATCCCCGTGCGCCCTCGCTCAGCTCCTCCGCCTGCGAACGGGCCCGATAGATCTCCAGTGATGCGAGCGCCATCGGGGAATCGACGAAAACGGGCACCCGCGGGATCCGCCCCTCGGCGCTCATCTCGTCGAGCGCCAGGAGGACGACTTCGGTCCGGTCCACGGCGAAAGCCGGGACGAGGACCGATCCTCCCGCATCGACGGCCGAGCGGATCGCCTCGGCGAAGGCTTCGTGCGCAGGGCCCTCGGGCTCGGGGTGCTCGCGGTCGCCGTAGGTCGACTCGACGAGGACGAGGTCGGCGCCCTCGGGGATCTCATGGCTGCGCAGCACGGGGTGCGTCGAACGCCCGAGGTCGCCGGAGAAGAGGATGGATCCCTCCGGGGTGGCGAGTCGGATCGACCCGGATCCGAGGATGTGCCCCGCCCTCGTCCATCGGGCCTCCAAGCCGTCGCCGAGCTCGAGCGGACGGTCGAACTCGACCGAGCGGAACAGCGGCAGGGTGCGTTTGACGTAGCCGATCCGGTACAGGGGCTGCGCCTTCTCGTGACGTGAGAATCCGTGCGCGTTCGTGTACTCCGCATCCCGCTCCTGAAGATGGGCCGAGTCGCGCAGGACGATCTCGGCCAGCGCGAGGGTCGTGTCCGTTCCCCAAATCGCCCCCGAGAATCCGTTCTTCACCAGGCGCGGCAGGTAGCCGGTGTGGTCCATATGCGCGTGGGTGAGCAGGACGTCGGTGATCGAGGCGGGAGGGACCGGGAAGTCCGGGGTTATACGACAAAATGTGTGGCATTTGGGGTCCTGGTTCGTTTAGTCCCAGGGGTTGGTGTATGGGCTGGTGTTGTGGTGGAGGTCTTGCCAGGTGATGGCGTCTCCCCATTGGGGCAGGCTCGTTGTTTTGATCTCTGCGGGGTGGATAGTTTGATAGGCGGCTTCAATGTCAGCATCTGTTGGCATCGTTTTGAGGATTTGAGCTGGTGGTAGTGGGTGCTCAGTGTGCATGTAGCACCACCAGAAAATTGCTTTGATCCGCCTAGTAAGGCTCAGACCACGGTGATCGGGCAGCATCTGACGAAGAGGGGCATTTGTCGCCCCCTCAATGCGGTTGGTCATTGCAGGCATGGGCCGATCCCAACTGGGGTCAAGGAAAGCAAACAAAGTGCCCGTGCTGATCAGACGGTTAAGAGTGCGACGGGCTTACCAGCCGAGCATGCGTGGGAACCCAGCCCCCATCTGGAGTGAGCGTGCGTTGGGCAAGGAAGTCCTCCCACCGTTGAGCCCACCCAATGTAGGCTGCGAGCCACTCTGAGGCCTCAGGCGCGGTTTTCGTCCGAATCAGGCTCTTACCTAGAGCGTAGAGCTCTTGACTGGCCTGTAGTCGCGGGCGAGTGGTGGTGGCACTTCGGATATTGACAAAAGCGTGGAAGGTGCACCGCTGCACCACGGTAGTAGGCCAGATGTTCTTGCGCGCCTTCTCAAACCCGCTTCCCCCATCAGTGACCACCAACAAGGGCGGGGCGATACGGCTCATTAACGCTTCCCACGCGCTTGCTTTCTCCGCTCTTGCCGCATACCAGCCCAACACATACTCATCGCTTCGGGCAATCAGAACAACAGCTTTGCGCCCTAGATGGATGCCATCAACGTAGATGACGTCATGGACCTGGTCAGTGATGGGTGGCAAGGCCCAATAGCTCCACAACGCCTGGCAACGCCTCTGGAAGGATCTGCCCTCACCGGGAAGCTCTTTGAGGGTTGTCCCTGACAACAGCCAGTTAAGGAACGCTGATAAGTCTTTAGCTCCCGAGTCGATACGTTGCACCATCGAGGAATTACACCCCCGACACCTCCACCTGACTCGTCCAGCAGACGTTCTTCCATTGCGATTCATTGACTGGGCGCACACAGGGCAAACGGGAGCTCTCATATCTCCCAAGCAAACACATCAACTTAAAACCCGACTTTTCCGCTCCAAAACAACGAAAAACAAGCCTCAATGCCACACATTTTGTCCAACCTCCAAGTTGCCCCACACCAACTTCAACACAGACTTTCCCGCACCAAAACAACGAAAAGTCACCAAAAATGCCACACATTTTGTCGTATAACCCAAACCATCAGCCTCTATCGGCAACCAGATACTCACTGGTGCAACCACACATAAACAACGTAGCTTAGATACCACGAGGGGCTAGGCCTTACGGCCTAGCCCCTCGTGGTATCCCATCAACACAGTCAAGTCTTCGAATAGCGCCCTTTCCGTCAGTTACGAAGCGTCCATTTTCTTCGCATCTGCTTTCCTCTTGATGTCTACAACAGTAACGAGCTCTCCTTGAGAAACCATTGAGTCTTCCTTAAAGTTCTCTGGGAGTTTTTGTTCCCTTCAAACATCAGTTCTCACGTTCACCTCACTCGTTCACAGGCCCACCACGCGCACGGGAACGTAGCGTCACCGGAATATTCATGACAACAACCGACTGTCTGACAACAATTCGGGTATCCGACTCGACCACTTCGCAACTCTCGAGATCCGCATCATTACGAGCCACCACGTCGCCCGCCAGCTCACACGGTCTGGACCCCACGTCTTCCCACTGCGCAGTCGCCGACGCATCCGCACCCGCGAGCGCTCCAAGGTCGGCGATCGCATTCAGACGAGCTTTCGCCGAATAGAGTGCACCGGCGAACACAATGACCAGCAGGCAGATCAACACCAGCGCACAGATAGCGGTAACGAGGATCGTGCCCGAGCCCTCTTCCTTTTCCATCGCTCGTCTACAAGGTTGCCGATCAGGCGGTGTAGTGCACGTTCTCATGGCACCAACGAGTCCTTTTTGGCTCTGATCATGCATGTGTTGTCACCAATGGTCAGTCCTGAAATCGCATGCCTTGAATACGTGGCGCGAGCTTCAACCCACTCACCGTTTTCGACAACTGAAACACTTGCCCCTTTTTGGGCAAGAGAGCCCAACGCTGTAGCTCCAACTTGGGTTGGATTCGCTACTCCCATCATCGCGGCACGCGCTGCTTCACTTGCCGAATGGCACAAGCTCTGACGCGCCAACACTGTGGAGGCAACACCGAGCACCAGCGCCAGCATCAATGCGATGGCAACACAACCAATTGCCAATTCGACCGTCACTGAACCTGTTTCATCGCGACTCCGCCGCGTCTGTTTTGCCCCATCGGCTACACGAGCACGGAAGTGCCTGAAATGCGCATCTCCACGCACACACCAGGCGAATCGCACCTTTTCGAGCCCTCGTTTCCACAGGCGCTGACCCGGCCAAGGCGGTTTCCTTTCGATTCCCCGTGGGGAGGGGTATATACCCCTCCCCACTTCCACGTCAGTACTCACAATGACAGCGCCTGAGTGATGATGTTTTGAAGCAGTCCTTTCACGACTCCGGACTTCAAAACGACAATCAGGAGTCCAGCCAATCCAGCAGTGGCAACCGCACCGATTGCATACTCGACTGTCGTCGAGCCTTCTTCTAAGTCCTGGTTACCCTTCGGCATGACTTTCGTGACGAGCGCCGACGTGGCGTCATGCACCGCCAGTTGCCCCTCGATCGTCTTTGTCGTGAGCGTGTCTAACATGATGTTCTCCTTTTGTCCGATGACCCCGAGTGTTCTCCGGGAGTTCAATGGTCAAATGTCTGCTCGAACTTTGCGAACGGACGAAAGCGATTGTGTGGATAAGTTCTGGCCCAGAGATTGGCCTGTGAATAACTCAGGGTGACGGAGGCGAAAACATGCTTCTTTACCCAAGTCCGATAATCCCGTCGCCCATCAGATGAACAACGATCGGCCCTAACCCGAGCGCCAAGAAGGCTGGTAACAGCAGGGACCCAAGGGGGATAACAAGCGTCACGCCGAGCGCTTCAGCGCGAGTCCTCGCTTCTGCAAGACGACGAGCACGTATCTGGCGAGCAGTGCGAGACAGCAAGTCGTCTGGAGCGATCCCATCGACCCACGCCGAGTGAAGAGCAAGCGCAAGCTGGTCTGCGGCTCTCTCTTCCCAAGCTCGTTCCCATGACACTCCGAGCCGTAGCTCGCGCCCGATTCGGGCAAGCTGATCATCACGGGTCGCCTCACCTAACGATTCGATCACGCTGGGGATTGCTGCACCTGATTCAAGGACAGCTCGCGCAAGATCGCAGGCAAGAGCAGGATCAATTGTTTCTTCTTTACCGCGAGCCCTTCCCATCAGGTAGTGGCTCAGAAAGTAGGCGCCGACCATGCACGTGAGCCCTACAATTGCCAGAACAGTTCCGATTCCGCCCGAAACAAACTGTTTCAAGGGCTCAGCGCCCAACGCTTGCGCTGCTGTCACTCCCATAAGTGGCATTGCCAGAAGGATTCGTGTTGACATGCGGGAGCCTTCTGATGCGATCCGGCGAGCTTCTTCCACGGCCTCTGCATCTTCTAAACCATCGGCAACCGCATCGAGGATATGTGCCAGTGGAGCGCCCGTTGCTCCGCTTAAACGGCAAGCTGAATCCAGCGCCTTTGAGGCATGAATAACCCCTCTACCCTGAACGGAACGTATCCACCTTTCAAGACTCGCTTCCTTCAGAGAACGGGGAATACGGTTCCCGATGCTTTTCAAGCCGATGATGTCTGTCAAGACCAGGGGCGTCCCTACTTCGTCAATTCCACCGAACACCACATCGGGAATGAACCGTTTCCACGAAGTCTCCCAAGCAGCACCGGTCGGCGCACCGCCACGCAATCTGCCGGCCACGTCCGCGACAAGAAGGGCAAGGCGCGCACCATCTAGCTGTGTGAGCGGCGAACGCCACGGAGTGCTTCGGTGGCGTCGAGCCAAACTACCCGGCACAGAAGAGACGCTGGAGCGTCCAGCATTGTCGCGATCGTGCGATGACTTCTTGATTCCGACTGTTTTACCCCACGCTTTCACCAGGTTCTTTTCATGTCTGACCTGGGCATACTCAAGAAGAATCCAGGTAGTGACTGCGACGCAGCAGCCAACAAGGCTGATCATGGCGCACCGCCGTCCAGCCCGCACAGGCGCTGTATGTCAGTCCAAGCGCTACCGAAATGGGCTGTCCCGTCTTGGCTCACCTCAAGCGCAAGCTCACACTCAAGCTCACCGCCCTGACGTTTCAATATGCCGATTTGCCCGACCCATCGCCCGGGTAGCTGAGCCTGTTCCGCGTAAGACGCATCAGTGTGCGGCTCTGCTTCGTCAGACGGCTGAGAAACCTGGGGTTTTATGGCACTGCGACGCATATGAATAACCGCATCAAACGCTGCGACCGATTGGTTAATGACCGCGGAATCACTGAGTCCCGCAAGGCCTCCCAGCGCATGTAATCGGGCGGGAACATCCTCGGCAGAGTTTGCGTGCAGGGTGGCCCATCCGCCGTCGTGCCCAGTGTTGAACGCGAGCATGACATCGCGAACTTCCGGACCACGACATTCACCAAGAATCAGACGGTCGGGCCTCATTCGCATGGCTGCTCGCACGAGCTCCGACAGACTGATCCCACCCTTGCCCTGCACATTCGGGTGCCGTTCGACAAGGGATACAGCGTGAGCGTGATCCGGGTGGAGTTCCGGAATTTCTTCGATACACACGATTCGCTCGTCGTTAGGGACAAGCGACAGCAGGGCTGAAAGAAGCGTCGTTTTTCCGCTGCCGGTTGCCCCGGAAATCAGAACGTTGGCACGACAAGCACACAATGCGCGAAGCACCTGAGCCACAACGGGAGCAACCGACCCGCACTCCTCCATTTCACTCAGTCCCATCCCGCGAGCGCGCGGGGTTCTCAGCGAGATGAGTGTCCCGGATGCGCTGGGGGCGGGAAGGACAGCGTGGAGTCGGATTCCTCCTTCGAGTGTTCCGTCAACGATGGGACTGGCATCGTCAAGGCGTTTCCCGCAGGCGGCCGCCATGTGTACAGCGAGGGCGCGCGTTTGGGCGTCCGTTGAATGTGAAAACTCGCGTTCTTCCAACCCAAAACCGCGGTCGATCCACGCGTGAGTGGAGTTAATGAGCACGTCGGTGACTCCGTTGATTGCCAGTAGGCGGGCGACTTCCGGCCCGGTTCCCTGCGCGAGAGTTCGGATTCTTTCTTGAAGGTGTCGCATTTCGTCGACGCCCGCGCCGGGGCGAGCGCTTTCTGCGACGGCTTTTTCGAGGTCACCGTGTGTTGCCAGGTGCCGCAGTGTTCGCTCTTCAATTTCTTGACGGCTCAGTCGCCATCCGTCTTCGGGCGGATTCTGAGCTTTCTGACGAGGCATGCTTTTGGGTGCGTGGGGCGTGAAGAACATCAGAGCGCACCCTCACCGATTCCAAGCTCGCAGAACAGGCGACGACAGTGCGCCTGTAGTGCTCGCTTGAGCGTCAAGACCGGGGCGTTAGTCAGCGCGCGGATATTCCCACTATTCCCCGTCGTAGTCAGCAATACGCAGGGCAGGCAAGACTGAAGTGGCCACAACGTCAACGAGCACGCGCACTGGGTGGCGCCCTGGCGGTCTGCTCGTCCGATCAATACGAGTGCGCTCGCATGTGCACCCACGCAGGCGGCCGACCTCTCGTCCCACCGTCCACAGTCAACTACGCACCCGTGTCCGGCTTCGTTCAGACTTGAAATGACCGCGCCTAAGCGAGAGTCCAGTGGCGTAGCGACCCCAAGCCCATCCCCCGTTAACACGCTGACGCGTTGAACGATGGGCAGGGTGCGCGCAAGTTCGGGTGAATACGCTACTTCCCCGTACGCCAGATCCGCCCATCGCACGCCACGGCTCTCCGGTAGGTCTGCGCACGATGGGGCTGGTGCGTGTCCGCTTGCGTCAATGAGTACGAGGCCGCGCTCATGCGCGAGTTGGTGCGCAATCGAGCTGGTCCCGACTCCTCCGTTCCACCCAGCAACGCAGATACATGGGCGGGATGGATGCGTTGAAGACAATGCTGTAGCTTCCGTTTCTTCGCGCGGTTGTCCAGCGTGTTCACGAAGGATGGCGCGAAGAAGGTCCTCGTCTTCAGGAAGGCGGAATTGGCCGTGAGCTCCTACTTCGATGCGGGTGCTTCCCAGTCTGCCAATCGCGTACGGTCCGGCAATAACAAGAAGAGGCGAAGAGTAAGGTGTCCGGCCTCGTTCGTCTGCGTCCTCGAGCCACGAGTGCGCATCACCCACCTGGATGTCCACGTGCTCGCGCGCAATCATGCGACGCACGAAGCGCTCATCGTTGCGGGTAAGACCGTCGAGAATCAGACGCGCAGTGCAGGGCGCATACTCTGGCTTCACCGTCCCGAATCTGCCCAGCCCACGCCGAGCACCCCGGATGAAAGTATTGCGTTTACCCATCGAGTTTCCTCCAACACACCCGCCGAGCCCCACTGAAAAGACCCGACTCGTTGGACGCACTCTTGCACTGCGAACAGGCAGATTCCACGTGAGCGTAGTGAAATTGTGGAAGACTAATCTGATACCAATCGACCTGTGGATAAGCGGGGTCACAAGCCCTGCAATTTCACCAAATACGTCAGTGCCGACTCTAATCCGTCCCGCTGACCCTCGAATGGCAAGGAGCATGTGATGATTCAACCCCCGCTTCAGCGAAATTCAGCTGCCTTCTTTGATCTTGATAAGACGATCCTTGCCACGTCGTCCTCGATTGCTCTTCAGAGCTCCTTCGTTGACGCCGGCCTCCTGTCGCGCCGAGCTGCCGCCATGTCCGTCCTCGTCCAGCTTCCCTACCTGCTCAAAGGCGCAGATGAAAAGCGGATGGACAAGATGGCTGAAGCGATCGGTGACCTGGCCAAAGGCATGAATGCTTCCCTCCTTGAAGCGACCGTTGAATCCTCCATCAGCCACGCGATTGACCCGGTGTGTTTCACGCAGGCACTCGAAGAAATCCAGTTCCATCATGACCAGATGCGACCCGTTGTTGTTGCGTCCGCATCTGTCATTGAAATCGTTCGCCCGATTGGCAAGATGCTGGGTGCTGATGCCTGTCTCGGCTCGATCGCTGAAGTGAATGACGACGGTGAGTACACGGGCACCGTGCTCCACTACAACCAGGCGGCGAACAAGGCGGCGGCCTGCAAAGAGCTTGCCGCCAAACGCGGGTGGAATATGGATGAATGCTGGGCGTACTCCGATTCTGTTTCCGATATTCCTCTACTGTCTGCCGTCGGCCACCCGATCGCCGTCAACCCCGACAAGGGCTTGCGTGAGGCAGCCGTGAAGAACGGGTGGGAGATCATGCGTTTCACTTCGACCGCAGCTGTGCACCGAACGATTCCCACGCCGTCGCGTCGCACGCTTGCCATGATCGGCGCGGGTGTGGCGATTGGCGCGGCAGCCGTAGGGTATGTGACAGCAAAGCGCGCCTAACTACTAGGGCAACGTGTCACCTGCGGGTTTCTGGGCTAAGTCGCCTTTTGAATCGCCTACTGTCGGACCTGCTTGTACTTGACGAGCCTTGCGATCTAGCTGAGCCTGCCAGCTTGGACGTGGAAAGCAATGTCAGCGCCGATCTTCGCGCCGTATTCGAATGCGCGTATCGAATGAACAAGCCACCTGGCAACGCTTTCCTCGCTGGCAGCCACCCAACCGCCGAGCGCGCGCGAGGCTTCCGCTTGGTTCTCAGCATCGAAGGCTGAAATCACTGCGACGCCCGTGGGTTCAACTCCTTGGGTGACCAGAAGCCATCGCGCAAGCCCATACCCGACCGCGCCAGATGCTGGATCAAAGACGGTGCGAAACCGGAAGTGCGCAACCAGGCAGGCTGCTTTCACAAGCGCCGGTAATTGCCCGTTGATCAGCGTCATCGCATATGCGAGCGCACCGCCGTCGTGCGGAATTGCTACGTGTCCAACATCGAGTCTTCCCGATTCGACGAGGCCGGAACAGGCATCTCGGTGGAGTCCCGCGATCAGGGCCGGAAGTGGCCGAGGGGTTTTTCGGGTGGGAACTCGAGCGTTTAAAGGGGCAAAACCTGCCCTGAGGTTCGCTTGGGACCTCCAAATCCCCAGTGCCAGGTCCATCGCTGGATCGCGGGTGGCACCCGATCCGGTGCGTTCATCGGTGACAGCAGACCAAGGCGCGTCATTCATTGAGGCGATACGCATGTCGTCAACATGTGTTCTGGCGCCACACAGGATCGCAATCGCTGCTGCCTCACGGACTGACGCCTCGGCGCGAGCTTCTTCCCAACCGCGACGCAATCCCTCGTGAAAGCGCAACGTGGTAAACGCCTTCAAGGCGTCCTCGCAAGCCAAACGTACTTCTTCGCGGGCACTCGCACCGGCGATGACGGCAAGCGTGGGGTCAACAAGGGAATCGATAGTCACTTCTTCAGACTACTAACCGGTGGCCACTGGGCGGGCATATGCCCGGATGTGCGACATACTTGAGGCATGAATCTTCGCCCGATCCCCCGTTCTGAGCACGTGCGCAGTGGCGTATACGCCCTTGTTTTTGCGCCCGTCGCCCTGATCTTCATGGGGTCGTCGATGGCTGATTTACAGGCGCAAGCCGCCGTTGGTCTGCCACTGGCTTCGGTCGAAGGTTTGATCGGTGTCGCGTTGGCGACGATTATCTTGGCATTGGTATCACTGAACTGCGAGGAGTCTCCCGCCGGAATGTACGTGACGTCCGCGCTTTCAATTCCGATTGGGCTGAGCCAAGCAGCCGGTTACCTGCGCGTTCCACTCTTGCAGTCGATGATTTTGGATCTGCCAGATATGCGTTCGTCGGTCCTGTGGAGCCTCTACCCACTGTCGGTCACTCTGATCACCGGATGTGCCGCGGTTGCGCTGACGTATGCGCGCTACCCGGCAGTCAAAATCGATTCTCTGGTTCCCTATCCTGCGATTACAGGGCACCGGCACACGTGGGTGGCCTCGTTGTCGATTCCCGCAACGCTGATTGCGTCGCTACTCTTTGTCTTAGCGGCACCGAATGACACCAGCGCGGTGAGCGCGAACGGACTGTCCGCACTGGAGCCGACGGCGGGAACGCACGCTCTCGAAACAATCATCGCCGCGATTCTCTTGGGTTTAACTGCTCTGGTCGCACGTTTTTCCTTGACCGGCCCGCAGGCTGGCGCGTGGCTGATCATGGCGATTCCCACGTACATGCTGGTTCCGCTCTGGTCATCAATCACGGGTTCCGTGGTCACTCCGGGGCCCTCGGTGACGACTCAGTTGGCGCTTGCGTCTCCCGTCATTGCGTCCCTGGGATGTCTGTTGGGCGCCTCCACAATGGGTATCTACGTGGCACGCCAGCGGGTCAGCGTGGGGGACGAGGCCACCCAGCTTGATACACAGCGTGACCAAAACAATGGTGACGAAACGCGCCTAGCGGATAAATAAGCCGAAAGTCCGGCATTTTTCTCGATAGTGTGTACCCACAAGCAGGAGGAGCACCATGTCTGATCAGGATTTCACAACACCCAAGGACGATGACTTCGTCGCACCCGAAACATCCGAATACTTCAGCGATGAACCGATGATGGCCGAAGGTGAAGCTGCCGATAGCCCAGCACTTCCGCTGACCGGCGAAGAGGTTGACCTTCCAGGTGAAATCTCAAGCGCGGACGACATTATCGGCGAATCGTCTCTTGTTCAGACCGGCCAGATTGAACCCGTGATTCTGACCCCGCACACGACCACCATCCCCGTGATGACGGACGGTATTCCTGCGATCGTCATCGACCCGGTTTCGGATCCGACTCCGACTCCGCGTGACGTGATGGCGAATCGTGTTGACACTCCCGCTACCGACGAAGCTCCTGCAACTCCCGCTTCGGTTGAAGCATCGACCGTTCAGCGTCGTTCCTTTATGACGGCCGCTCCGGTTGAAGAGGTCGAGGAAGAAACTGAAACCACGTGGAAGCCCCGCGAAGAGGCTGTTGAAACGACCGAACCGGAGCAGCCTTTCGTTGCGACGACTCCAACTTCGCTTGATGATTCGATCTTTGAAGGCGCAACCCTCACAGCAGAAATGCCGTCGCGCGCCGGAGCCCACTGGGGTTCCCTGCTCTCGTTCTTCATCCTGGCACCGATCGCCTGGTATCTGGCCGCGGATGCTGGCTCGCGCATGACGAATGCGATGACGGGTGCTCCGATAACCGACACTCCTCTTGTGTCGACGCTGGCACTGGGTGAGCTTCTGGTTGCAATTGTGATCGGCATTGCTCTGCTGATCGCCGCGTGCAAGTCCTCACTTGGCCCCTGCTTCTCCGGTGTGATCACCACGATCATTGGTCTGCCGTGGCTGGTTGTTCCGGCCATGACCGCCGAATACACCAAGCCGGTTTTGACATGGCTGTACAACTGGAACACGGTGGGCGCGAACTTCACGCACCACGTCCAGCTTGCCGGTTATTCCGGTCGATTCCTTCTGATGGGTATTGCCATGATCTTCATTGGCATCCTGTCCCACCGAGTCCGTCGCACCGGTCGCGCCGAAGAGGTCCTGCGTTCCGAGGTCGAAAAGGTGAACCCGACCAGCGCTCACTACACTGCGCGCGCACGTCGCAAGGCAGAAAAGGCCGCTGGCCTGCGCTGAAGATCCTGATCAGGCTCTCCCCGGTGGGTGCAAGCAAAAGCTTGCACCCACCGGCGTTTTTATGCCCAGACCATGCGCAATAAGCCGGATGAACAGTGATTAAACAAAGACGACAGAGGAATAAAACAGGTCGCCTGCTCGTTGTGATCAACGCACAAACGCTCGCAGATTCGGCGGTTATATGCGCGTTTTCGGCGTGTCCACACGGTTTCTTCACCTAGTAGCGGTCAACAGGGCATACTGTGTGGTGTATCAGTCTCGTATGTCCTATGGCACACGAGTGCTCAATAATGGTTTCGACCTCGTTACCCACGAGGCCACGAGCAGAAAGGAGCCCCGCCACATGATTGGTGACGGTAACTTCATCAGCCAAGTCCCGCTGTTCGGCGGCCTCGATGATTCCCAGCAGATTTCCCTGCAACAGAAGATGGGCCACACGACCCTGCGTCGCGGCGAGACTCTCTTTGACGAGGGCGACCTTGGCGATCGCCTCTACATCATCACCGAAGGCAAGGTGAAGCTCGGTCACACGTCAAACGATGGTCGTGAGTCCCTGCTTGCAGTCCTCGGCCCCGGTGAAATCATTGGTGAACTGACCCTGTTCGATCCGGGCCCGCGTTCCACCACCGCAACTGCCGTTTCCCCGGTTTCGCTACTCCACCTGGACCACGAAGACCTCATGGAAATCCTCGACACGAACCCGACCCTGGCAAAGCACATGCTGAAGGCACTCGCCCAGCGTCTGCGTCGCACCAACGAGTCTCTGTCCGACCTCGTCTTCTCCGACGTCCCCGGTCGCGTGGCAAAGGCTCTGCTGGATCTGGCAGATCGCTTCGGCACTGCATCCGACAAGGGCGTTCACGTTCCTCACGACCTGACCCAGGAAGAGCTTGCTCAGCTGGTTGGCGCTTCGCGCGAAACCGTGAACAAGTCGCTCGCCGACTTCGTCTCCCGTGGCTGGATCCGCCTGGAAGGTCGCGCAGTGACCCTGCTCGACGTTGACCGCCTGGCACGTCGCGCACGCTGATCTCACAAGGTAACCCTCGGGGTTTATCCTTCATTAGATGCAACTGGAGGCTCGGAACTTTTAGTTCCGAGCCCCCCAGTCGTATTCAGTCTGTTAAATCCGTCAGCGAAGCGCCAACCGATCAGGCCATCACAGCTTAGTCTTCGATCGGTCGCTTCAAGTAGGCAACCAGATTCTCTGAACCAGTCGGACCGGGGATCACCTGAACGAGCTCCCACCCGTCAGAACCCCACTGGTCAAGAATTGCTTTCGTGGCATGCGTAAGCAACGGAATCGTTGCATATTCCCATTTAGTCATGGCTCAATCCTACGTTCTTCACTGCCACTCGTTCCACGACGGCCACGCCGTCGCGGCCTCGTCAATCAGTGGCATCAAACGAAACTGATGTTCACCCGCGAACGTGCGCAAGCACCCGCGGAACCTTCGCCGCACGAATCTCAGCAGCCAGCGGATCCGGGGAGGACTCCAGCCAGGCCCGCCAATTTTCAACGGTCGTGTAGTGGCGAAGCATTGCGCGTCGCTCACGCTCTGTCAACCCACCCCACACGCCAAAATTGGCTTCGGACTGCAGGGCGTCAGCAAGACATTCCAAACGGACCTCGCACTGCAAACAACGCAGGCGTACCTGGCGCTGCGCAGCCCCTTGAACAAATGAAGCATCAGGTTCAGAGTTTGCACACAGCGCCTTTGCTACCCAACTCTGATCCTGGTCAATGGTGGTCATGAATATGCACTTCCAAATCGCTCGCCTATGAGCTTCCACCTGTGACGATACACACATCCACAGTAATTAACAAACCGAAGATGTCTCGCCCTGGCAGAGAGTCACACAAAAAAGAAGCGTCTGCTCACTGCGGAGCGCTCACCAACACGTATTCTTAACCTATGTCGCACAATCACTCGCGCCTTATCCGGCCCGCACAGCTCGTCGCGCTCCTCGTGGCATTCGTGTCCACGTCAGCACTCATCGGCGTGCTCGGGGCAGGCATGTTTGTCCCGCTCACCGGATCTCTCGCGCTCGCCGCCAAGTCGATGCCGGAAGTTTTCAACGACCTCCCCAGCGAAATTGAAGTCGTCGAGCCCGCAGAAGAATCGCAAATGCTCGATTCAACAGGCGCAGTGATTGCACGCTTCTACGACAAACAGCGCATCGTCGTCCCCTCGGCAAACATCGCCGACATCATGAAGCAAGCCATCGTCACAGTCGAAGACAAGCGCTTCTACGAACACGACGGCGTTGACGCAACCGGCATCGCCCGCGCATTCGTCAACAACTTGGCCGAAACCGGCACCCAGGGCGCATCCACCATTACGCAGCAGTACGTTCGAAACGCCCTCCTTGAAAAGGGCTACTTGGAAGGCGACGCTGAACAGGTCAACGCGGCAACCGAACAGACCGCAGCCCGCAAGCTCCGCGAGATCAAATACGCTCTCGCCCTTGAACGGAAGCTGGACAAAGATCAGGTTCTCACCGGTTACCTAAATATCGCGCCCTTCGGCCCCATCACCTACGGTGTCGAAGCCGCATCGCAGCGCTACTTCTCCAAGAGCGCCTCTGAAATCAACTACCTCGAAGCAGCAATGCTCGCAGGCTTGGTCCAGTCCCCCGTTGAATACAATCCTCTGTCATACCCTGAAGCAGCAAAAGAACGTCGCGACCTTGTTCTTGGCTTGATGCTTGAACAGGAAATCATCACGCAAGAGGAATACGACGCGGGCCTCGCCACCACCATTGAAGACATGTTGAACCCGAACGTCTCCGCCGAAGGATGCTCCGGCGCATCGGGCTCCTCCGCATACTTCTGCGACTACGTCCTGTCACAATTCCTTGCCGATGACACCTACGGCGATACGTCCGCGAAACGCGAACACATGCTGAAGACCGCGGGCATCACGATCCGCACCACCCTTGATCCGACGAAGCAAGCGGCCGCTTGGAACTCACTGACCAGCGCGATCCCCGTCGACGACGCCTCCGACGTTGATACCGCACTGGTGTCCGTTGAGCCCAGCACCGGACACATCCTAGTGATGAGCCAGAACACCAACTACGGTGTTGAAGCCGGCCAGACCATGGCAAACTACGCCGCCGATGGTCAGTTCCAGGTCGGTTCAACCTACAAGGTCTTCACCCTGTTGCAATGGTTCAAGGAAGGCCACAGCGCATACGAAGCCGTTGGTTCAGCAAACCGCTACTACGGTTCGAACGCCTTCCACTGTGGCGATCAAACGATCAACACCGGCGCCTACAACGTCGTCGACCTTCCCGGCAAGGACGGCGCAATGAACGTCATTCGCGCAACCGGCCTGTCGGTTAACCAAGCGTTCGTGAACATGGCATCGCGCGTTGACTTCTGTCAGATCTTCCAGACCGCCTACGACCTTGGCGTAACCCAGAACGGCGAAGTCGCCGACCTCTTCCCGGCAAACGTCTTGGGCACCTCGTCAACAAACCCGCTTGAAGTTGCCGGTGCTTTCGCTGCGATCGCGAACAACGGTAACTACTGCAAGCCGAACGCGCTCCTGTCGGTCACCGACCGCGACGAGAACACGCTGAAGGAATACGCGCCCGAATGTAGCCAGGTCATCCCCGAAACCGCCGCCCAGCAGACGGCAACGACGCTGACACAGGCCGTGAGCCAGTACTACACGTCCACACACATCGCTGACGGCCGCCAGTTCGCCGGTAAGTCGGGTACAACGGATAACAACTCGAACACATGGATGAGCGGTTTCACCCCCTCTCTGGCCACCTCGGCATGGGTTGGCCACGCGAACGCTTCAACCCAGCCCGTTCAAAACGTGACCATCAACGGCGTCTACTACTCCCAGCTTTACGGTGAGACCTTCGTTGGTCGCACCATCTGGGCACCCTACATGTCAGCCGTTATGGCGAACACTCCGATCGAGCCCATGCCGATGGTCAGCATCGGTTCCCCCGCCCCGCAGCCTCGTACTCAGCAGCCCGCAGCTCAGGCAACCGAGCAGTACGAAGAGGAAGACTCCGAATAAGGCAGACCCATGACGTACGACGTGCACACAAGCTCCCTCAACATCGCTGGGCGCGCGTTTAAAGGCGTCGGCTACACGACCCTTGGCATGGGGTTGGCGGGGGCGTCAGCACTCGCCTGGGGCTCGTTTGAACGACGCTGGCCAACATT
Organism: Pauljensenia sp. UMB6358; assembly: GCF_030216865.1. Lineage (NCBI taxonomy): Bacteria > Bacillati > Actinomycetota > Actinomycetes > Actinomycetales > Actinomycetaceae > Pauljensenia > Pauljensenia sp. UMB6358. Next base: position 21,079 of record NZ_JASOMS010000014.1, read on the forward strand.
GCGACACGTCCACGTCACCTTGGATCCATCGCGCGATATCCGGCCACTGACAATCCTTCACGTCTCTGACCTGCACATGTTTCCCGGCCAAGACTTCATCGAAGATTTCCTCAGGAAAGTTACGGCCACAAACCACATTGATTTCGTCGTTTCTACCGGCGATAACTTCTCCAGTGTGGACGGCCTCGTCCCCCTGATGCGCGCCTACAAACCACTGCTGGACTACCCCGGCGCCTACGTGCTCGGCTCGAATGACTACTATTCGCAGATGCCGAAGAGCTGGGCACGCTACCTTGTCGGCGGACACCCTCGGAAGGCGCGCACAACGCCGGACCTGCCGTGGACTGAACTGACTTCCGCATTCCACGAAGCCGGCTGGACGAACCTGACTAACCGCGCAGATACGCTTTCGATTCCCGTTGTCTTAGCACCGGTTGCGCGCGTCTCCTCTTCGTCGACCATCGCACCTGGCGTTTCTTCGCCTTCTATTCACGAGGCCGCGCACACGTCCCAAACGCTCAGCTTTATCGGGACCGACGACGCGCACCTCAACCGCGATCGACTTCCCATCCCGTTGGATTCGTGGGCGAACCAGCAGAACCTGCGTATCGGTCTCACGCACGCTCCATATACGCGCGTTTTGAACGCCATGACGGACGCTGGAGCCGACCTTATCTTCGCCGGTCACACGCACGGCGGTCAGATTGGACTTCCCGGTTTTGGAGCGATCGTGACGAACTGCGACGTCCCACGGAAATACGCAAAAGGGCTGCACTCGTGGCGATATGGCACGCACCAGTCCTTCGTCAATGTCAGTGCCGGACTGGGGACGTCGCGCTACGCGCAGGTTCGTATCGCAACACGCCCCGAGGCCACTCTTCTTTCAATCGCATAGCGTTCACGCAGCCCGTTTGGATAGCGCTACCGGCGAATGATTGCCACGCATTTAGGCTGGGCGCTCGGATCGGGCACTGTGACTTATTCGGCAGACTCTAGGGGCTTTCCGTTTTGTCATCTGGGACTTTGACTCGCTATACTCGAACAGTCGCACGGGGTGTGGCGCAGTTTGGTAGCGCGCTTCGTTCGGGACGAAGAGGTCGTGGGTTCAAATCCCGCCACCCCGACTCGTGTGAGATCCTCCGGCACTGCAGGTGTCGGAGGCTTTTTCATTTTTTGGCGACGGAGAGCTTAAACGACAAATGTTATATATCAATCGTTCATCATAGAAGCGTCGAGCAGACAAAACCACCGAATATAAAGAAAACGGCCTCAACCCGCAAGTCCAGACCGTTTCAGTCGAGCCACCTGTGGGAATCGAACCCACGACCTATTCATTACAAGCCCGGTAAAGGGTTCCACTCATTTTCGGCATCGTATCTTCGCTGGCTCTGTGCTTCGTTTTTCTTTTTACTCGTATTGCCAGCAACTATGGCAATGCCAGTAATGACGGCAACTATGGCAGTGATGGCGCTGCCAGCAATGCCCGTTTTTTTCAACAATTGGGCATGCTTGCCAATGCTAATGGCTGAAACTTTAGTCATGCTCAAAACTGTTATTCCTTTTGAACAACTCGCCCGCCTATGGACTGTAGAGATGTCCGCACGCTCTTTGTCAGTAAGGACGATTGATGAACGATTACGTGTCGTAGACCAATTCACTCAGCAAACGGGGGTGAACGCTCAGGTAGCCAATTTCGAGGACATTACTTTATGGCTTGCCACGTTACCGTCTGCGATCACGCGCCACACATATTACGTGCATCTGCGAGCCTTCTATCATTGGCTGGTTATCAGCGATCACCGTCAGGACAATCCTATGTCCCGCGTTGCAGCGCCTAAACGTCCTAAGTATCAACCGCGACCTATCACAGATGAACAGCTACGAGCCGTTCTCACCTCGCCTCTGCGTCCCGCCACGCGCACCCGCATCATGCTTGCTGCCTTTGCTGGGCTGCGAGTCCACGAAATAGCGAAAATACGCGGACAAGACATCGATCACGCAACGGGAATGATAACCGTAGTTGGAAAAGGCAATAAAACCGCCGTTCTGCCAGTGCATCCCATCATCTTGCGCGAGGCTGAACACTACCCTCTACGCGGTTGGTGGTTCCCTTCTTCCACATGCCCTCACACGCATGTAGAACGTCGGGCAGTTGGCTCAAGTATTTCTGACGCTTTTGCGCGAGCGGGTATCACAATGACTTCCCACCAGCTACGCCACTATTTCGCCACAGCCCTACTTGAAGCAGGAGCAGACGCGCGGGTAGTGCAAACCCTTATGCGTCACGAAAACCTACAAACAACCGCGCTATACATGAACGTTTCAGTGCGCCTACAACGCCAGGCTCTCGACCTACTACCAACCATGTTCAACAACTACCTGTTCTAACCGCCAGCACTGCCAGCAACGTCGGCATTGACGGCAATGACGGCAACGCTGGCAACCGTAGACATGTAACCCATGAGGAGACAATGATGCTCACCATTTCACTGTGTAATCAAAAAGGTGGAGTTGGTAAATCAACTACCACCTATCACCTAGCCCGCGCCGCGGTTCTTGAGGGCTTGCGCGTGATCGTCGTAGACCTTGATCCGCAAGGCAACATCACCAGTAGCCTCGCAAAACACCCAGTAGACGAGGACACTGCGGGGTTGGCTGACGTGCTCTCAAACCGAACCAAGCTACCGATAAGCGAAGTCACCGTACCTGGCCTATGGGACGGGGTAGACCTCGTACCCACCACGGGTGAGGCCCTACCAGTAGTAAGAGACGAACTAGTAGTAGCAGGAGCTGGACGCGAAAGCAGGCTACGCGCCGCCTTAAGTCCTATCGCGAGCAACTATGACGTGTGTCTTATCGACTGCCCACCATCACTCGACCAGCTCACAATCAACGGCCTGACCGCCACCGACATCACCCTGATCGTCACACACTCCAAACTCTGGAGCGCTAACGGGCTAGCGAGACTACTCAGTTCGATCGACCAGATCCGCACCTACTACAACCCCACACTCACAATCGGGGGAATCATCATCAACCAGCACGAAGCCCGCACCACCAGCGGCGGGCACTGGATAAGCGAGCTAACCCATGAAGTAGAACAACGCGGACTAACAATCTTTAACCCACCCATCCCTAAACGGGTAGCAATCGCAGACAGCGTGGAAGCCAGTCAGCCACTCGAACAATGGCCCACACAAGAAGCAGCACAACTAGCCGACATCTACACCCAATACCTCCACGCAATCCAAACCCACCAGGAAGAACAGAGCAATGAGCAAAATCAGTAACAAACAACTCTTAGCCACCTACAGGCAGGCGAGCAGTGAAGAAAAAGACATCTATCTGAAGTTGCTGTACAACGACACGGTAAACGCAACTCACTACCTCCAATACTGGATCAAACCAGAACACCTAGGACCTGGACCCTACACGTGGACAGAGAAAGTCCAACACGTGCTCAAGGGCAAAGAGTTTGAGCAAATGCTCCAACTCCACACCCGCCTATCCGAAACCGCGCATGCCATCAATCGACTAGACAAACACATGCGTAAACTCGACGAAGGACACACTCATGACTAAACCACAACCTAGACGTAGCGCCCTAGCAGGCCACAGCGTCATCACCCAGACCCAGACCGAGGCCAAACCACGGGCACAAACACCCACACCCAAGCCCCAGTCCAGTGGTATCCAAAAGATCACTGTTCGGGTAGATGAAAAAGTGGCAGACGAAGCACGTGGTCTATTCATCGCCAGCCTTGCCAATAATGGGCCGACTACGTGGAGCAAATGGGTAGAACAAGCCCTCATCGCCTACAACACGCAAGCCCGAGCGCGACTACACGCGCCTGTCCCACCACGCCAAATCGGCACCCTACCCGTCGGACCGCGCGGCCCCATCAACTAGACTCGACATCAACACAGGTCAAGGAAAACACCATGAGCACCAACGAAGCGCCCCACACCCCATTACAAGAAACAACTGATACTGCGATGAGCGAGCCAGTCTCTACGGTGACACCACCGTGGTATAAGCGCCCGCCCATTATTGCCACCCTCGCCGTAGCACTCATCGCCGTGCTGGTTGTGGTTGGGGTGGTATGGAAAACCCACACTGATACGTTGAGCGCGCGCGAGGAATACCAGGCGACCCAGGCCACCTATCAGCAGACCTTGACCGAACTTGACCAGACTAAGACGCAAGCCAAAGCGCTTATTGATCTAGTGGCTCAGCGTGCTTTAGACACTGACACCACGGCTCTAGCCGTGGCGGTAGAAGAAGCAGACGCACTTTCAAGCGTTGAGGCCCAGGATGCTTCCGCGCTAGAACGTGAACAAGCCAAAGAAGCTACGCGCGCGGTCAAGGACGCCCAAGGGGAGGCTCAAAGCGTGCTTGATAAGCTCACTGCTTCATTTGCTGGCGTGCGTGAACACGTCGCGGCCGCGGCTACAACCACTTTTGACCAGGGGATAAAAACCCTGAATGAGGCAATCGAAGCCGCTGGCACGGCTAATCGTGAAGGCGTAGAAACGAGCGTGACCGACCAGCTTGACGCTGCACTGAAAGAAGCTCAAGCACTCGACCAAGCCGAGCCTGAAACGCTGGAGACTGTGGCTGATATTGAGGCTGTGTTTACCCGCGCCGACCAAGCAGGCACAGTAGCCAAAACCCTAAGCGATGCCACCACAGCGGTAAACGACGCGGCCACAGCCTACGCACAAACCCAACAGGCTCAAAGCACGGGCGGATACGACGAAGGCAATGGTGGTGGCTACAGCGCCAGTAACTACAGCAACTCGAACGCAGGTGGCAATGGAGGCGGTGGCTACAGCGGTGGTAGTGGTGACGTGTGCGGCGGCGGACCATACTGCTATAACCCAAACTTCCCCGAATGGATACAAGCCACCGACGACGGAAGCTGGCACCACCAGGTGCAGCCAGATGAGAATGGAACAGTTACCGGCGATATTCAAGGAGAAGTATGTGTAGGTACTTGCGATTGATGTGCCGGAGTTAATCGCTAAGTATTCCGATGGCCCGTAGACCTAGTGTCTGCGGGCCATCTTTGTGCGCACACACCCTACGTAATAGGTGAAGCCCCTGAATGGGTTTCGTGATCGATCATCAAACCTATATGAAAGTGGAGTAGTGATGAGTATTCCTATAACCACGCACGCTCAAGACGCGCCTCGCGCCACTAAGGGCGGGCTGGCTTACCGGCTAGCTCTCGCTTTAACAGCGCTTGCGCTTATCTTTGTCGGCTCTCTGAGCGCCCTACCGGCTCACGCGGCAGGCTCTTGGGTGCGCGGCGTGCCTATTGGAGGAAGTGTTGGCTGGCTTGGCACGTGGATTCCCTACCAAGGCCAGCCCACGCCTGGTCTGTGTATTCAGGCTGACGCGGTCAACCCCTCGGCAGCAGTTGCCGTCACCCCCGGAGAGCTGACGAGTCAGCCTGGCCTTAGCCGTCCGGCTGATCTGAGTGTTGATATTGCTCAGATGGCGTACATCATGAAGTGGTACACGCCAAAGTCCTTAGAGTTTTCAAATACTGACGTAGACGCGGCCGCTACAGGTTTCCTTGCACACGTGAACTTTGAGAACTCGGGTCGCGCTCAGGCGAATGTCAATGAGCTACTCCAGCTCACCCCCGCGAACGTTCAAAACCGTGCGCGCCAAATGGTCGCAGAAGCCAAAGCGGCCGGTGTTGTCGGATGGGAAGCAGGTGAACCAGAAACCACCAACCACATGTACGGGACACTCGACGGGATACGTCTAGTTAACGGCAATGGGGCGGCGGCAGCGGGCTATCCGTTCACGGTGACCCTAAATGGTCCTGCGGTTTTCGATGCAACGGGCACTAATACTTATAGTGGTACTACCGCATCTACCCCCATTACCGGTCTTAAGTGGCACTCCACTGGCAACGGCAAGGTCACTGCAAGCGTCAACTTCACAAACATTATTTCGCCTGTTCTTGGCTATGCGTCGCCTGGCGGCGGTCGCCAAGACGTGATTTACGATGTTGGAAGGCTGACGGGTAAAACCGTTCAGTCTCCGACGTGGGATGTTATCTTCGATTTCCGCCCCCAAGGCCTCTCAAATGTGGATACCGCTAAGGTCATTGACAGCGGCGCTGAGCTGACTGACACGTTCACCCCGAACGCTGACCCGAACTACGGGGACGGTAAGTGGCTCAACATCGATGGCACCAATGTGCCCGTGAACTACCGCGCAAGCCTCTACTACATCGACCCCCTCGCTCCAGCAGGCCAGAGCGCGACCGTGCCAGAAGGCGCAGAACTCATCAAGTCCGTCATCGTCAAAGCCAACGGGCCTGAAACGGTGCTTACCGTTAGCGCAGGGGCCGCACCCAAGGACGGTTTCTACACGTGGGTGTGGGAAGTAAAGGCCGATGACCAAGATGCTGAGTGGTCAAAGTACATTAAGGCCGACTTTGTTGACGACTATGGCATGGCAGACGAAACCACGTCGGTAAGACACCCAGCTCAGATTGATTCGAAGTTGAGTGTGCGTGACACCAAGGCGGGCACCTACCTAGTAGATGACGTGTTCGTCACCGGAATGCCCTCCGATCACCCCAACTTTGAAGGCGCAGCCGGGTTCAAGGCAGACGAAAAACTCATCTCTCACGAGGTCTTGTTTTTCCCCGCTGGCCTTAAAGTAACCGAAGCGAACCGCGACAAGGCTGAAAAGATTGGTCAAACCGTCACCATTCCAGCCAAGAACGGTGTCTACCCCAGCGTTGGTGACACGTCGTGGATCGCTAAGAGGGGTGCAGACGGCAAGCTAGTAGCCGGCACCTACGTATTCATCTCTACTTTTGCTGGTGATGACCGCGTAACCCCATTGGCTACTTCTGTAGAGGATGTGACCGAGCAGTTCACTATCACAGCTGATGGCCCGAAGCTCAAGACCACGTTCACCGGCGAAAACGGTGAAAAAACCTTGAAGCCTGGCAAGGACACGAAGCTGGTTGACAAGGTGTGTGACGCGAACGAGAAACTTGTTCCCGGAACTGAATACACCTTGAGGCTCAAGGTTCACAACAAGACCACCGGCAAGATGGTCATGGTAGACGGCACAGAGTATGAAGCGACCGCGAAGTTCACGCCCAACACTCCGCAAGACTGCGGGAAGGTAGTAGCCAACCTGGACACTACCGGCATGGCAAACACTGAACTCGTTGCCTTTGAATACGTCTACGACGCAAACGGGCAGCTCGTGGGCACCCACACGGATGCTGGTGACGCGGATCAGACCATTAAGCTCGCAGCCGCTGACAACTCCGGTGGCGGGTCGGCCCTGGCCAAGACCGGCGCAAACCTCGCACCGCTAGGCGTAGCCGCACTACTAGCCACGGGTGGTGCAGGTGCCCTCGTAGCTAAGCGACGCAAGAACTAACCCACAAGATCCCCTCCAGGGATAGTTAAGGCCCGCACCTTTTGGTGCGGGCCTTAACTGTGCGCGCACACCCTACGCAGTAAGTGAAGTCCCAAGCGCGGACTGAAACAAACACCGGTGACGAACAGGAAAACAGTGTCTAGACTCAAAACACTCATAAGAACTACGGCTATGACCATCACAGCCACAGCCGTGCTAACAACAAGCGCAGGACTTGCAGCTAACGCCCTACCTCCCGAATCAAAAGACAGCGCGTTAGAAGAAGTCGGGCAAGGCTACCACCTACAAATCGATGACAATCTTGTGTGGTTTGGAGGATTGAAAAACCCAGACGGACATGACCCCCTCATCTGGTCCACCATCTTCACCAATAAAATCCCCTACGACTCGCAAGGCTACTTTCTTAACACAACCAACGTTGATAACCACCAAGACCCCCAACTCAGTGTGACTGGCACACAGATGGGGTGGATTCTAGCCACCTACGAATCTGTTAATACCACCCAGTCTCGCGCCGCCATATCACTGCTTAACCGGCTCAACTTTGACGCTTCGGCATATGCGCTCGACCCTAGCCACGACCCGAACTCAGAACTGCTCCGACCCGCACGCGAGCGCGCAGCCAAGGCCACGGCCGCCATGCAGCAAGAACACCCCGATGTGGTGGAACTAGCCAAAAAATACGCTAACCAAGCAGTAAACGCATCACCCGAAAAGTTCGGCTCACCAACCGTCCAAGGCGATGGCACGTCCGAGGGAACTATTAACCTGCGTTGGATCAACGCCCTAGGCAAACCCAGCCAAGGACTTAAAGCCACGGCCACGCTAGATGGTCCGGCTGTATTCAAAGACAGTGGCACTAAAACATGGCAAGGCGAAAGCACAAGCGAAGGCTTCCAAATACCCTGGAAATCTACCGGAGTTGGCACTGTTAAAGCCGAAATTGAAATCATGACCGGCTATTACTCTCTCGTTATCCAACTCAATAGGAAAGGACTGACCTCAGTGCGCACAGGCCCCGGCAAAGACACGAGTGAGGCAACCCGGAAACAGGAAATAGAGTTCAACACTGCCGAACCAGAACCTGAGCCCTCGCCAGAACCAGAACCCTCGCCAGAACCAGCACCCACGCCAGAACCAGCACCCACGCCAGAACCATCGCCCACGCCGGAACCTGAGCCCTCGCCAGAACC
>NZ_JASOMS010000147.1:0-284 GCF_030216865.1 Pauljensenia sp. UMB6358
TTTTTTTTTTTTTTTTTTTAATATACAATTTTAGCAAAAGCAATTAGCTAAATATATTATAAAAAATAAGAAATATAATAGTATCTGTGATAGACTATGCGTATAGCTTTGAGTGTGGTTCCTCTTTACTCGACCAACGCTCAAAGCTAGTCGTCCTGTTATAGAGACAGGCGAGTGAGAATTAAAAAGCCTACGCCTTAAATAGCGTGGGCTTTTTAGCTATCATGTTAGCTTGCTTTCATGTACACCTTTTACACAACTTACTCTTACAAACTAAGTAAGCG
>NZ_JASOMS010000148.1:0-283 GCF_030216865.1 Pauljensenia sp. UMB6358
GGTCTGATCTAGCTGCCCCAGGAAAGTGGTTTCCATACCGGTATCAAAAGCGAACCCGGTTGCCCTCTTCTTGTCCTTTAGGAGCAGGTCAAGGCCGGTAACAAGATCCCCATAAACGCCTTTCTTTGACGTCCCTAGGGTGACTGCCTTGGTTGTTTTAGCAACGTAATCGTCAAAGGGCCCAGTACCTGTACCATCGCCACCGGTGTTATACAGTGCGGCGTTGTCGAATGCCCGCCCGAATGCTTCCGCGAGTGCGGGCCGTAGCTGGGTGACGTAGTTG
>NZ_JASOMS010000149.1:0-283 GCF_030216865.1 Pauljensenia sp. UMB6358
GGGCAGACTTCGATGCGCTTCCCCTAAAAGAGGAGACGGGATTGGATTTTGCCTCTACTGGCACCCAGAAGGATGCCGATGGCAATGACACTCCGGTTATGCACGGGTGCGGGCACGACATGCACACTGCCTGTCTGCTGGGCGCAGTAAAGGTCCTGCTGGCACAAAAAGACCTGTGGCAAGGCACTTTCATTGCGCTCTTCCAGCCGGGTGAAGAAACGGCCCAAGGCGCGAAATCCATGGTAGCGGACGGGCTGGTCGAACAGGTTCCCAAACCCGAAGT
>NZ_JASOMS010000150.1:0-283 GCF_030216865.1 Pauljensenia sp. UMB6358
TGTTTTTACTGAGGGGATCGAGCTGAGTATCCCCCATACCGGCCCTGTGAAGTGGTCGGTAGCGTTCACGCTAATCCACGAGCTGAGACGGTCACCGTAGCCCTTTGCCGAGTTCATGCTCCCAATCGCGGGTCTACCGTTAGCGTCCAGGGTCATTACTGGCCTACGCGATGACCCGTCAGCCTCAGTCGCATTTATAACCCCCAATGCGGGGCCCGCCATAGCGCCTAAAAGCATAATCGGGTTCCGTGAAGAGCCGTCTGCCTGGGTTGAGTTGAATACC
>NZ_JASOMS010000151.1:0-283 GCF_030216865.1 Pauljensenia sp. UMB6358
TCCTCGCCAACGGCACGTGCATCGTCGCCGTCCTCATAATCCACGAAAACAATGCCATGTAGCCACGCAGCAACACGCAACAAATCAGGATCGTGGGTGCACCCCTGCAACTCGTCGATACCGGATAGAACAGCAACCAGGTGCTGCACATTATGGTAGTGACGATTCGGGGAATCCCACTTCGCCAATAGCTGCCCCGCCAGCTCTTCGAGCTGTGCGCGATCCAAATCCACGCCAATGTTCGACATGGAACGAGCGAACGCGCCCGGAAGCCATTGCGGAG
>NZ_JASOMS010000152.1:0-282 GCF_030216865.1 Pauljensenia sp. UMB6358
CCATATCGAGTAGCTGGGAGAAAGCCTCCGGGGAGAGCTTTTGCTTTAGAACTGCCATGGAGGCCTGCCAGGTCTTCATGGACTCAATCTGTTCTTCAAGTTTTGAGGCGAAGTCCTCAAACCCGCCACTACCACTCTGGGCGGCCTCTCCCACATTAATAAAGGATTCAGAGGCCCCCTGCAGCTTCTGGCGTAACTGTTCACCCGCGTCCCCTGCGGTGAGCGCATGCCCACCCCACCGGGATAAAGCTTCACCCGCCGCGTTAGCCGCGTCAGCAGCTT
>NZ_JASOMS010000153.1:0-282 GCF_030216865.1 Pauljensenia sp. UMB6358
TATCCAAAACTTTCAATTCTGTTTCCGTTGGCACGCGCCCAATTGATTTGAAGTACTCTTGGATAAAGACAAGGTCATCAACTTCCATCGCCAAACCTTGTTCAGCTTTATAATCAGCAAATTCTGCCACTGTATAAGTCTTGAAGAAATCAAGATTTGGAATCGTTTTGTCCGACTCTGAAAATGCTTGCGATGCAATTCCTGTCGTAATATCTTTAAAACGAGAATCTACTGGATTAAGTAAATAATTTTTTACCGTATCAAGTTCAGCAGTATCAATAT
>NZ_JASOMS010000154.1:0-281 GCF_030216865.1 Pauljensenia sp. UMB6358
TGGTAAGCCTCGGCAAGCAGACGGGAATAATGGTTCACCTAGGCATAGACACGGTCAAAGCCCCCGAAGGGGTTTTTATGCCAGTTCTTCAGCAGGGCCAGCAGGTATCTGCAGGGCAGACGGTATGTCGAATGGTGCCCGACATGCTCGCGCAGGTAGGCACCTCAGCAGTGTCCCCCATCGTTGCCATGGGTGGACAGTTCGAGGACGTTTCAGACACCGAGGCCCAGGCAGGCCAGGCGCTTGCCCTACTGGTTGATTGAGTGCTCGACGGCGTTCGC
>NZ_JASOMS010000155.1:0-280 GCF_030216865.1 Pauljensenia sp. UMB6358
GAAAAATTACCAACAACACTACTATTGACCTTGGGAGGAGCTTTTTTTGGATTGATGTTGGCTCTCATTTTTGCTGTTGTCAAAATCAACCGTGTGAAAATTTTGTATCCTCTGCAGGCCTTTTTTGTTAGTTTTTTGCGAGGGACACCAGTGCTTGTTCAGCTCATGCTGACTTATTATGGGATTCCTTTGCTTCTGAAGGCCATCAACTTGCGATTCGGTACGGGTCTGAATATCAATGCTATTCCAGCCTATCTATTTGCCATTGTAGCTTTTGCTT
>NZ_JASOMS010000156.1:0-280 GCF_030216865.1 Pauljensenia sp. UMB6358
TTGTTGGAGGCGGTGTGGTACATCTTCCGCTTTTTTAACCTTCAAATCATCGCGAACTTGGTTTAAGAGACCTAACTTAGCTTCATAGTATTCGTAGGCAGCTTTTGAGGTCAAGGCCTCAATCCGACGTACCCCAGACCCAATTCCTGATTCAGAAATAATCTTAAAGAGGCCAATGAATCCGGTATTCTTAACGTGGGTCCCACCACAAAGTTCCATGGACCAGTCATCAATATTAATTACACGAATTTCATCATGTAATTTAAGGTATTTTTCACCG
>NZ_JASOMS010000015.1:0-8611 GCF_030216865.1 Pauljensenia sp. UMB6358
CCTTGAGGGTGGCCGCCACAATGTCTCTGCGAGCCTCCGTCATGCTTCCCTAGTGGAAGGCGACAGCGCTCGCGCGGAATCGATCAGCGAGCTGCGGAACCATCGGTATAGTCGGCGTCTGCCGAGGTCCAACCGAAGGCCTTGCGGAGCTTCTGGCCGGTCTTTTCGATCGGGTGCGCTTCGTTTTCTGCACGCAGCGCCTTGAATTCGAGGCCGCCGTTGTCCTGGTCGGCGATGAAGCGCTTGGCAAAGGTGCCGTTTTGGATGTCGGCAAGGACCTCCTTCATGGCTTCCTTGACCTGCGGGCCGATGACGTGCGGGCCGGAGACGTAGTCGCCGTACTCTGCGGTGTCGGAGCAGGACCAACGCTGCTTGGTCAGGCCACCCTCGTTGATCAGGTCAACGATGAGCTTCAGTTCGTGGCAGACCTCGAAGTAGGCCATTTCGGGCTTGTAGCCAGCTTCGGTCAGGGTTTCGAAGCCATACTGGATAAGCTTGGAAACGCCACCGCAGAGGACTGCCTGCTCGCCGAAGAGGTCGGTTTCGGTTTCTTCAGTGAAGGTGGTCTCAATGACGCCTGCGCGGGTGCCACCGATTGCCTTGGCGTAGGACAGTGCGAGCGCGAGCGCCTGGCCGGATGCGTCCTGCTCGACACAGACGAGGGCCGGAACACCCTTACCTTCGAGGAACTGGCGACGAACGGTGTGTCCCGGGCCCTTCGGGGCGACCATGCAGATGTCGTGGCCGGCTTCGGGGGTAATGTAGCCGTAGCGGATATTGAAGCCGTGCGAGAAGAACAGTGCGGCGTCGTCCTTGAGGTTCTTGGCGATCTGCTCTGCGTAGACGAAACGCTGGACCTGGTCCGGAACCAGGATCATCACAACGTCGCCTTCGGCCACAGCTTCGGAAACGTCCTTGACAGTCAGGCCAGCGGATTCAGCCTTGTCCCATGAGGAAGAGCCCGGACGCAGACCAACAACCACGTCGACGCCGGAATCCTTGAGGTTGAGCGCGTGGGCGTGACCCTGCGAGCCGTAGCCAATGATGGCAACCTTCTTGGACTGGATGATCGACAGATCTGCACCGTCGTCGTAGATGATCTCAGTCATTGTCATTTCTCCTTCAATTGATCCGTGATCGAGCGTGATCCGCGGCCGATCGCCACAGCGCCCGACTGGACGATTTCTGTCACACCGTACTGCTCAAGGGAGCGGACAAGTGCTTCGAGTTTAGATAGTGAGCCAATAGATTCGATGACGACCGTTTCCGTCTGCACGTCGACGACGTGAGCACGGAAGAGGTCGACGACCTGCAGGACGCCGGTGCGACGCTTTTCGTCGGCGCGCACTTTGATCAGGAGGAGGCGACGTTCCACGGAGTCTTCCGGTTCAAGCTCCACAACCTTGAGCACGTTCACCAGCTTGTTCAGCTGCTTGGTGACCTGTTCGAAGGGTTGGTCTTCTGCTTTGACGATGATCGTCATGCGGGAGATTTCGGGATGCTCAGTTTCACCCACGGTAAGCGAGGTGATGTTAAATGCGCGACGCGCGAACAGTGCCGAGACGCGGGTCAGGACACCGGGCTTGTTTTCAACAAGCACGCTCAGAGTATGTGTTTGTGCCATGATTTTCAGTCCTCCACATCCCAGTCGGGTGCCATACCCTTGGCATAGCGGATTTCATCGTTCGACACACCTGCTGCGACCATCGGCCACACCATGGAGTCCTTCGAGACTCTAAAGTCGATCAGGACAGGGCGGTCGTTGATGGACATGGCCCATTCGATAGCCTCGTCGACTTCGTCGATAGAACGGACGGTGCGCGCTGCCATACCGTAGGCGGTGGCGAGCATTTCAAAGTTCGGGATCTGCTCTCCGTCAACGGGGTTGAGCGTTGTGTTGGAGTAGCGCTTGTCGTAGAACAGCGACTGCCACTGACGCACCATGCCGAGCACGGAATTGTTGATCAGGCAGACCTTGATCGGAATGTTGTTCACCGTGCAGGTGGCCAGTTCCTGATTGGTCATCTGGAACGAACCGTCACCGTCGATTGCCCACACAACGTTGTTCGGCTTGCCGACCTGGGCGCCCATGGCGGCGGGGATGCTAAAGCCCATGGTGCCCAGACCAGACGAGGATATGAAGTGCCTCGGCTTGTCGGACTGGATGAACTGAGCCGACCACATCTGGTGCTGGCCAACGCCGGTCACGTAGATAGCATCGGGGCCTGCGATCTTGGACAGTCGCGACAGGACTTCCTGCGGGGCCATCATGCCGTCTTCAGTCTTCGTCCACCCCATCGGGTAGCGGTCCTTCAGACGGTTGAGGTAACGCCACCATCCGGAGATGTCCTCGCCCTGGTCCTTCTTCTTCATCGCGACGATTTCGTCAACGAGCATCGGAAGCGCGTCGGCGAGGTTACCGACGATCGGAATGTCCGCGAATCGGTTCTTCGAGATCTCAGCGGCATCAATGTCGATGTGCACGATCTTCGCACGAGGCGCGAAAGAATCGAGGTTGCCGGTCACGCGGTCATCGAAGCGAGCACCGAGTGTGACGATCAGGTCGGAGCGTTGCAGAGCACCGACGGCTGCCACGGTTCCGTGCATACCAGGCATACCCAAGGTGTGTGAATCAGAATCTGGGAATGCACCACGTGCGGTCAAAGTAGTGACGACCGGAGCGTCGGTTGCCTCAACCAGTCGAGCAAGATCATCGGTTGCACCCGAACGGATCATGCCACCGCCGACGTACAGCACCGGGGCTTGCGCTTGAAGGATTGCCTCTGCAGCCTGGCGCACTTGGCGCTTGTGAGGCTTGGCAGCTTCTTTGTAACCGGGCAGGTCCATGGCGGGTGGCCAAGAGAAGTTCATCTGGGCAGTCTGCGCGGACTTCGTGACATCAACGAGGACCGGGCCGGGACGACCAGTCGACGCAATCTCGAAGGCTTCAGCCAGTCGAGATGGAATCTCTGTAGCGTCGGTGACAAGGAACGCATGCTTCGTCAGTGGCATCGAGGCGCCAACAATATCGGCTTCTTGGAATGCATCGGTGCCAATCAGGGAGGCACCCACCTGACCTGAAATCACGACCATGGGGACGGAGTCCATGTTTGCGTCGGCCAGCGCTGTCAGGGTGTTTGTTGCACCCGGGCCGGATGTGACAATCGCACAACCGACCTTGCCGGTAGCAAGAGCGTAGCCTTCAGCGGCGTGGCCTGCACCCTGTTCGTGACGAACAAGAATGTGATTGAGCTTTGAGCTCATCAACGGATCATAAGTAGGAAGAATTGCGCCACCGGGCATGCCGAACACGTCGGTCACGCCGAGAGCTTCAAGGGAAGCAATAATCGCTTGCGCCCCGGTCATCATCTGCGTGGGAGCAGTGTCTTTCACCGCTGGGTCCTCTCTATGTGTGGGTGGATCTCAACAAAAAATCCCCAGCCGCGTCATAGCGATGGGGATTAGGCGTGCGATCCATCCGTTTTCACGCGGCAGGATTCGCACGCCCGGGTACGATGACCAGGACGGAAATACCAACCGAGAGAATGTTGAACACGGGTAAACCGTATGCCCACTAGGGCCTCGCCCCGCCTTTTATCTCACACTGCGGAATCTGAATCTCATCGCCTTTGTCGTTTCATTTGCATACGTGACACAAACGATAGGTTTTCGGCGCTTTATCCGTCACAGATAGGACGATGAACTAATTACCTTTGCGGACAAACCTGCAATAATGGGCGTGATTACTCCGTCAACACAACATTGGAGTCGTAACTGTGGAAACAGTATTCGCTCTGCTGGCTGAGCAGCCAGTTCTCTTCCTCTTCCTGCTCATTGGCATCGGTATGGCGTTTGGCCATATCAAGGTCAAGGGCATCGGTCTCGGTGCTGCGGCCGTTCTGTTCTTCGCCATTATTTTGGCGGCGTGGGCACAGGCATACGGCATCGAGCTTCGCGTGACCCCGCAACTGGGAACGCTCGGCCTGACCCTCTTTACCTTCGCTATCGGTATCAACTCCGGCGCGTCCTTCTTCCATAACTTGAAGACCGCTGTCGGCCCGATCTTGACCGTCGTTGTGCTCTACGTCGTCGCGGCCGGCGTTGGCCTTGGCGTTGGTAAGGCCCTCGGCATGGATATCGCACTGATCTCGGGTACGTTCGCTGGCGCGGTCACGAACACCCCCGCTCTTGCAGCCGCCGGCGAAGCCTCAGGTCAGTTGGACCGCGCAACTGTCGGCTACTCGATTGCCTACCTGTTCGGTGTGATCGGTATGCTCGTAGCTTCTGCCGCAGCGCTCTCCTACGGCAAGAACGACCGCGATACTCCTTCCCCGCTGGCGAACCGCACAATCCGCGTTGAGCGCGACGATCACCCGTTCGTTGGCGACATTTACGAGAAGCTCGGGTCGAAGGTCACATTCTCGCGTCTGCGTCGTGGTGAGACCGGCCCGATCACCCGCCCGTCGATGTCTGACACTCTGGACCCGGGTGACTTGGTGACCGTCATAGGTCCTCGTGAATTGGTTGCTCGCGCAGCAACTGAGCTGGGTCACGCTTCTTCACACTCCCTTATGCAAGACCGCACTTACCTTGACTTCCGTCGCATGACGGTTTCCGATCCGAAGGTTGCCGGTCGCGCGGTTGCTGACCTAGAGATGGCGAAGCACTTCTCCGCAACGATCTCCCGTGTGCGTCGCGGTGACGTTGACATGGTTGCCGAGCCGGGCTTAATCCTTCAGCAGGGTGACCGTGTTCGCGTTGTTGCTCCTACCTCCAAGATGGAAGCCATCACGAAGTTCTTCGGCGACTCGGCTCGTGGCCTTTCGGATCTGAACCCGATCGCGCTGGGTCTCGGTATGGCGCTCGGTATCGCGATCGGTGAACTCCCGATCCTGACCCCGTCCGGTGAATACTTCTCGATCGGTTCGGCAGCAGGCACCCTGATCGTTGGCTTGGTCTTCGGTCGTCTGGGTCGTATCGGACCGCTGGTCACTGCTCTGCCCTTCACCGCTTGCCAGGTTCTTTCTGAGTTCGGCCTGTTGGTCTTCCTCGCACAGGCTGGCGCCAACGCTGGTGGACAGATTGCGAACGCCTTCACCTCGGGTGACTGGATCAAGATCTTCATCCTGGGCTTCGTCATCACAACGATCCTCGCAGTTGGCACCTACGTCATCATGCGTTGGATCTTCAAGATGGGTGGCACGCAGCTGTCCGGTTTCCTCGGCGGTCTGCAGACCCAGCCTGCTGTTCTGGCATTCGCCAACGGCCGCACGAACTCGGATCCACGCGTTGCCCTTGGTTACGCTCTGATCTACCCGGTCGCAATGGTCGGCAAGATCTTCGTAGCCCAGATCCTCGGCGGACTTAGCTGATCCTTTCACCTTCCGCTGCTCTCTCAATGACGAGGCCGGGCGGGCACCACGCACGTGGTACCCGCCCGCTTCTTTATCTTTATCTTTAATTCGACGAGATGAACGCCAGCATGCTTGCCTTACGCTTTCAAACCCCTTTGGATGCTCCCCTCTCTTAGAATGGTGACGCCCCATCATTGTTTGCTCGAGGAGCGTTCCATGAGTTTGCGTTTCAATCCACCACCTAACTGGCCGAAACCGCCTGACGGTTTTACTCCCGGGCCGGGGTGGAGCCCCGATCCTTCGTGGAGTTCTGCACCGGCGGGCTGGCAACTGTGGGTCGATGACGGTATTGCTTCACCTTCGAGTATTCCAGGGAATGATCCTTCGTCACCGAGCGCCTTCTCGTCCGACGCATCTGTGTCCTCGGCTTCAGCTGGAGCCTCGTCCCCCTACGCGCCAGGCGGAAGTGGGCGCACGACCACCGCGAGCCCACCCCATAGTGCTAGGCAGAATGCTCCTCTACCCCAGACACGGACACCCGCTGCCGCCAACCAACCATGGGCGACGCCACCAGCTGCTGGTTCGCCAACGGACGCTGGGAACCCGTATACGCAGTTCGCGCGGGGAAGCATGCCCTCCTATGCGCAGGCGAACGCTCAGAGGAAGTCATCAACGAACCGAACCGTCGGGATTGTCCTCGGCTCCGTCGTTGGAATCTTCTTTATCACCATCGCCCTGGCAGTGATCGGAATCCTGAACCCGGACGACGAAGAGGATCCGACGGCCTGGCGTGGATCTGATCCAGGCTGGCCCACCTCGGCCTTCTCAGAGACACCAAACGAAGTCAAAATGAAGGACGGGTCATCACTTGCCGATTCGCTTCCGTCCGGCACAACTACAGAAAAGTTCGGTTTCAGCGCAAAAAGCCCCGCTGACCCGCAACTCCATTATTTGACTATGTACGACAGTGAGGTGGATTCCTCGGGTCTTCCCGTCACTTCAATCAACGTCGAACTCGGTGCAGTTGACTGGAATGCAGGGCCGGCAATCCTTGCTGAGCTGACGGAGGAAGGTATCGAGAGCCTTTATACGGAACCTGATGCAGGCGAAGTCTGGATTCGTGTTCCCGTCACCATCACCTACCACGGTGAAGACACGTTCAATTCCTTCGATCTTGATCTGACATACTCCAATGACGATTCCTTCGCTTTTGCCGAATATTCCTACACTGACAGCGATTTCTCTATCATTGATATGCCGGGCGACGGCCAAACAGCAACCGGATACTTCAATTTCATGATTGATGAAGAGAACGCAACTGCGCAGCAGGGCATATTTGAGGTCTCAGCCTTCTACACAACTCCATCGCTGTTTATGTCAGCGAAATAAGACGGTGTCCTGACAGAGGTGTGGGGGTCTCAGGCAGTGCCTGAGACCCCCACACCTCTGAAAAGTCGGACGCTACGTTACTCGCTCAATTCTTGGTTTGAGGATGTATCATCTGGTGTTCTTGCTTCGGCAAGCGACTGCTCACTCAGAGCCTCTTCACCGCCAGCAGCTCCAACTGTTTCATGTACTTGGGCAGAAGTGTGGTCATTGGCCACCGTGTCAGCGCTGTCTGTAGGGCTGAACGAATCTGGGAGGACCTCGTCCAGGAGAGGCACAACGGGCGCCGATTCCGTGAGCCAGTTCTTATCCGTCAGCATTCGCGCCACAGCAAGACCCATGCCGATACCCACGATCGTGAAAATAACGGTGAATAGCGACTGGAGGGCTTCGAGCATCTGGCCGTTGTTCAAGTAGGTGAGCGAACGGTAAAGCGGAACACCTGGGATCATGATGACCACCGCCGGGACAGATAACGTCACTCGAGAGAACCGCGTGCGCTCCGCTGCAAACGTTGCAAGGAGGCCTGCAGCAAGGGCTGCAAGACCGACAGCTGCGGGCGTCTGAACATCAAGCTCGTCAACCAGAGCAAGACGCCCAACGTTGATAAAAGCACCAATCAATGCCGCCGTTCCCGCTACTCGCGTTGGCGAGTTAAACAGGACAGCAAAGCCAAACGCCGCGACAAAGCTCGTGATAAACCGCAGAGTATAGAGCAACCAGGGGGTGAGGATGTAGCTGTATTCGGGAGTGACAGACCAGTGGAAGACTGTTGACACTACCCAGGTGGCGACGCCCGCAGACAACAAGAGCATGAAGACGTACGTCAGACGACCTAGACCGCCTTGGAAATCGTGTCGGACCAGGTCAATAATGCCCGTCACTAGCGGGAAGCCAGGGACTAGGAACAGCATTGCTGAAATAAAACCAGCTTGGTGCGTAGGCTCAAGGCCAAGGAAGTGCTGTGCAGGGGCAACGAGAAGGATGTAGATGAGCGCCGCGACTGCACCACAACTCATCCACACTCCGAAGTGGTTCATGTGACGGTGGAGCATCTGACGCCGAAGCGCCTGGCCAAAGAATGCTGCGACTGCAACAGCTGAGCATTCAACCCAGCCGCCACTGTTCAGGAATGAGAAGGCAGCACAGGCAAGTCCAGATGCTGCAGCGTTCGGAAACCAGTCATACAGTGGCTTCACCCGTTCGATTTCGTCAAGCGCTTTTTCAGCGTCTTCAACCAGAACTGCCTTGCCTTTAATAGAAGCGACGTAGTTGTTAAGCCTGTCGATACGGTCGGCATTGACGCCCATTTGGCGTTGTTCAGCAAGACCAGTACGGAAGGTGCCGTTCGCATATGCGGTGGCGATGATCTCCGTGTAGGTGACTTGCGCGTGATGCTCTGCGATACCTACTGCTTTGGCAAGCGTTGTCATTGAGTTTTTTACGCGATATGCACTGGCACCGCTTGCCAGGAACATCTGACCGAGTCGCAACACCACGCGTGACTGGTGGGCAAGACGATCATGGGCGGCCGAACGGTAAGCCTGAATGCCCTTGGGGGCACCTTCGATAATGTAGCCCGATGACACTTGATTGGTCGTTTCACTCATAGAACAAGCATTCCACCCTAATGGAATAAAGAAGGCGGTCTATCGTCACAGACGGCTTGTAGCGTCGGACACGTTGCCGACTGTTGTGCCGGCAATTGGCTGGCACCGTCTGAGATTGCCAGCACACACACGTGAGGCCGTGAAAGCCCTTTTGGGTTTTCACGGCCTCAGCGTTGAAGTGTTGTTGCGGCGGTGTCCTACTCTCCCACACTCTGTCGGGTGCAGTACCATTGGCGTTTGTGGGCTTAGCTTCCGGGTTCG
>NZ_JASOMS010000157.1:0-280 GCF_030216865.1 Pauljensenia sp. UMB6358
CGATGCGAGTCGATTACCGCCAGGGCAGCCCCGCCGATCCCGAGGCCGGCAACCAGCAAAACTACTGCCGTTATGGCGGTCGCCTTGGGCGCTTTGACGGATTTTTCTTTGGCCGGTTTCACTTCGGCTTTAGCGGGCTCATTCTTTGCCAGGGCGCCACTAATGGCTGAGGCGCCACCTGCTACGATGCCGTTTTTTGTGCGGGTAACGGTGGCAAATAATCCATCATTTCCCAGCCGCGATGCGCCACCTGTAGAAGGTTTTGCCGAAGAATTATTTT
>NZ_JASOMS010000158.1:0-279 GCF_030216865.1 Pauljensenia sp. UMB6358
TCTAGTCGCGCGTTAGAGGCCGGCAGATTTTCCGCAAGAGTTTGCCGGCCCCTAGTTACACGTACTTGCACCCCCACCTTGACCGGTCCTAAAAGGTCCTTCAGGGATGGGCCCGGCCTCATGATAGGCCCCCAATCGTCTCAGCAAGCTCAACGTAAGAAGAGTTTTCCCACGAGTCTTCTGCGCGCACCCAGTCTCCCCAGGTGAGGAAAATCTGTTTAGATGCTGCGGATTCTGGAAGGCGCGTGTACTGCATGTTCCAGGCTCGGTGCGCCGCAT
>NZ_JASOMS010000159.1:0-279 GCF_030216865.1 Pauljensenia sp. UMB6358
TCGACAATGAGGCTGCCTGGAGGTCTTCGAGTCTCATTCGCGTCAGTCTTTAACGCGTTTCCCGCGAGCTACTGGCGCCAGTGGACCCGTGCGACAGCAGCACGTCTCGAAATAACGATCAAAGGACGTGCATCGGTCCTGGTCTACAAGTCCAATGCTCAGGGACGCTTCATCCGTATCGACTCCGCAGCCGTTGATTCGGAAACCGTCGAATTCGACGTTCCACTCAAGACGTTTGCTGACGGCGGCTGGATTTGGTTCGACGTCATTGCATCAGAT
>NZ_JASOMS010000160.1:0-277 GCF_030216865.1 Pauljensenia sp. UMB6358
CTCCTGTCATGCGGGTATTCATCTTTCAGCCGCTTCAAGATTCCAGTTTTTATAGATTTTGCTCGCTCCATCGCTACCTCAGGATTATTCCGATCAAATCCAACCAGCTTACGCAGCGCCATACAGCCGAACGTGACGCCATCGGCAGGGGGAGCAAGACGGAGCATATCCAGAATGGTTTGACGTACAGAGGTGACCAGGACGCCCTCGACATCTTCCACTTCAGGAGCCACGATCCATTCGTGTCTGATGATCTGAGCTGCAGGTAAGTGGGTAT
>NZ_JASOMS010000161.1:0-277 GCF_030216865.1 Pauljensenia sp. UMB6358
GCCTGTTTTGAGCCTTGTTCTACCCCCTGCTGTGTCACGCTCTGTGTCACGCAACTTTTAGCACATGACTTTTCCGCATTATTCCACGGCTTTCGAAGCGCCCCGAACAGGATTCGAACCTAACGAACAGATTATAGCATTAACATGTGTGGCCTGGTATTTCGTTGGAATTATCCTGTTTTTGGCGGTTTTTACGAACCAAGGGGTAGCCCTACTTTGCCCTGCTTATCCCTGCTTTTCGTGTCACCTGACACAGGCGGGACAGGCGGTGGCCACG
>NZ_JASOMS010000162.1:0-277 GCF_030216865.1 Pauljensenia sp. UMB6358
GTCGAATAGACAGTTCCTTCTCTAATTCAGAGGGCATCACGAAGGTTGATCCGAATACCGGCAGTCCGCGTACAGCCAGAAGGCAGATGAGGAAGGCTGCGGCGCCAAGAGGTGAGTCGAGCAAGGCGGCGGGATCAACCTCCATACCGGAGATAATGAAAAAGGTTGGGATGAAGAAGCCGTAGGCCAGGCCATCCAACTTCTGCTCGAGTTCGGCACGCCCGTTTGGGAGTGCTTGTCGCAAGACGAAGCCAGCCGCAAATGCGCCCAAGACAAT
>NZ_JASOMS010000163.1:0-274 GCF_030216865.1 Pauljensenia sp. UMB6358
GCCAGCCTGTAACCGTCGAGGTGCTGGATGTCGACATGGATCGCGAACGCGTGTCCCTGTCCCTGAAGGCTACTCAGGAAGATCCGTGGCAGGCATTTGCCCGCACCCACGCCATTGGCCAGGTCGTTCCGGGCAAGGTCACCAAGCTTGTTCCCTTCGGTGCGTTTGTCCGCGTCGAAGATGGCATCGAGGGTCTTGTGCACATTTCCGAGCTGGCGGTGCGCCATGTTGACCTACCCGATCAGGTCGTCAAGGTTGGCGAGGAGATCTTCGT
>NZ_JASOMS010000164.1:0-273 GCF_030216865.1 Pauljensenia sp. UMB6358
TCGTCGCAGTGCTGGCGGTGATGGCTGCTCGCTGGTCACGGTGATCCGCCAGGTGAGCGGTTGCGACCTCGAGCGCCTCATCCAGGTTGGCAACGACCAGTGCCCCGGGGGTCTCGTAGTCGCGCTGGCGCGTCATGACGATGTTGGTGCGTCCAGGCAATGGCTGACCGCCCAGAGCCTCGTAGGAAGAGCGCCCCA
Organism: Pauljensenia sp. UMB6358; assembly: GCF_030216865.1. Classification (NCBI taxonomy): domain Bacteria; kingdom Bacillati; phylum Actinomycetota; class Actinomycetes; order Actinomycetales; family Actinomycetaceae; genus Pauljensenia; species Pauljensenia sp. UMB6358. Next base: position 199 of record NZ_JASOMS010000164.1, read on the forward strand.
TGATGATCGGGTAGCCCAGCGTCATCTGTTTGAAATGCGCAAAATCAGCCGGAACATGCCACAGCATCGATGTGC
>NZ_JASOMS010000165.1:0-273 GCF_030216865.1 Pauljensenia sp. UMB6358
GTCTGACGGAACTTATTCTTTCTCAGAATTGTTTACCTTATTTCCTTCTTCATCTAATCCTTTCCTCAAATCCGGCTGCACTTTTTCTTCTTTTTTAGTCTCAGAACCCTTGTCTATTGAGTCAGCAGTTTGTTCCTCTACTGGAGACGATTTAGCTTCACTGGTATCTACTTTCTTTGCAGTACCTTCTTTTTTAGAAACCTCTTTTTCTTCTTTCTTTTCCTCTCTCAATGGATTGTTTTCAATGCTTTCTCCCTTAACGGCTGGGAAATG
>NZ_JASOMS010000166.1:0-272 GCF_030216865.1 Pauljensenia sp. UMB6358
CAATGAGCATGATTGAATCTAAGAAAGAAACGGTGCCCATAAGTACACTTAACACACCCACAATTGACATTACGACAGCACTTGTTGTATCAAATGTAACGACACGATCTGCTGTTGTAGGTCCCTTGATTAATCTAAATAAACAGATGATTAATGCAATTCCAAAAATAATGAGTGAACTAATAATCATAATATGTGTTATTGTTTGTATCATCGCGACACCTCCAATATTAAGTCTTCATAATGCTTAATACTTCTTAACAAACTATCTT
>NZ_JASOMS010000016.1:0-8127 GCF_030216865.1 Pauljensenia sp. UMB6358
TTCAAGCCGTTGTCGCTGCTTGTCGGTGAGTCGTTCCTGCGCATCACCCCACACCCACGCTCAAGTACGAAGAGCCGGTTAACCACAAGCTCGTCTACAAACTCATGGACCAGATGGGCTTGAAATCCAAGGTCAGGTCACGTAAGAAGTACAACTCCTACCAAGGCCAGACTAGCCACATTGCCGAGAACCTCCTGAACCGCAACTTCACGCCAGAACAACCCAACACAGTGTGGGTGAGTGATGTCACCGAGTTTCGGGTGGCTGGCACGAAGGTCTATCTCTGACCGATCATGGATCTGAGCGACCGGAGCATTCTGGCACACGAGTTGTCGACATCCCCGTCAACAAAGTTCACCTCTACCTCGTTAAAGAATGCGATCACGTGGCATGAACCTGGTGAAGGGTTGATGGTACACACTGACCAAGGGATCCAATACCAGCACTCCAGTTGGCGCCAGTTCATTGAGTCCGTTGGTGGCCTCCAGTCGATGTCGCGAAAGGGCAACTGCTACGACAACGCGGTGATGGAGAACTTCTTCGGTCACCTGAAGACCGAAATGTACTACGGCGAGCACTGCGCCAGTGTTGATGAACTGTACCGGGCCGTAGATGATTACATCTTCTGGTACAACAACACCCGGCTTCAAAAACGTTTCAAGGGCCTGACCCCGATGCAATATCGGAATCAAACCCTTGAAACCCTAACCACCTAGAATTAAACCAGTCCAACTTTCGGGGGCTAGTTCACTTGGTGCCGAGGACTCCTTTCATGGAGGTTTTGTAAAAGCCCTGGGTAGGCAAAAGCTTTCTGTTGATACTTTTGTAAGCGCGCTTTCCAAAGTTGCCAGGCTTGCAGCTTTATCGATTCAATCCTTCGGCACTCGTTATTGGCTAGCAGAAAACTAGATTCTACAGCGCCAGGCAGTTAGATAACGGAAGCTATCTTCCGCTTACAAATTGGATGAATTAATAATATGTACAACACGCTACAACTATTTTTTGTTTAACCTGCCAGCTTATTTCCAAGAAAGGACGCGATGAGATTTTTTGAGATCACCTGTTCGGGCTGCAACCACATTGACTATCAGAAAATGTGCGAGGGTCTGGTGGTGGAGTACGTCTACATCGATTACGTCTCCGAAGATTTTAGGAGCGGCACAACTTTAGGGGCAGTGACGAAAAATAATTCTCTGGAAATCAGCGCCCTTAAGTTTTTGCTGAATAACCAATTTCTTGCAGAAACCCACAAATATCAACCAGACGCAGAATTTGAAATATTCGATTGTAATCTCGAAATCAAGATTGAGGAAGTCACCTATCAACGGCTAGCTACCATTTACTACCGAGGCACTGAAAGACTGCTCCGCAGGGCAAACTTACAGGAATTGTGGGAACTGCACTATCGAGGAAATTTTGTATCAAATCCTCTAACCAGCAGACTTATCTCCGCAGACACTGACTTAACCAGCCTGCAACACCAGGCGGTCACCAGCTCTTACGACCGTAGTCTCGGAGCTGAACTCGAAAGAATCAGGCAAGCACCACCAAATCAATCTGTGGTTGTAAATTACGTAATTGATGTCGCCCATGCCGCGGATGCTCACGAAGCTGGCGATATCTTACTCCAGGCACTCGCAAGCGCCGGGCGGACAGCCAGTCGCTATGTTTATAATTTTGATTTTTTTCAACTGGAGGTCGCGGACAGGACTGGCTCGCAAAAAGAATCGGTGAACGAAAACCTGGCTAACGCTTTTTGCGACTCCACGTTGGTTATCGATTATTCGCGCCTCAAATACGGTTCTCGGCAAGAGAGCCGCGCTTATGAAGTACTGGCTCAATTACTGAATCATATTGCGGTGCATGCTCGAGAAATACAGATCGTGTTCTTAGTATCCAAGCCCAGTGCCAATCTGATTGAGAACTTTAGCAAGCACACTCCGCTTCCGGTGGTTCTACTAGAACCGGATCCCACCCCGAAAGCATCCCAGTTGACCGTAAAAGAGGCTCGTCGCTTGCTGGTTCAAAGGCTACATGTCGCCGGATACTCTCCCGAAGGGGATCTGTTCGAGCACTTGTTGGAAACGACATTTTCTGATGCTTCTTTTAACGGCACCATTGAAGATCTGGCAAACCAGTGGATAAACGACTACAGCCTAGCCACCAACTACAGTTGTTACGCTGATGCTGTTGTGCTGCCCAAAGACCCTTTCAAGCGTGAACCTGCAGGCTTGGAGCGCCTCCACGAACTCATCGGGCTCGAGGAAGTAAAGAAAGAAATTATGCGCATTGTGCGCAGTTACCGCGGTGAAGTCCGCGCGCGCCGCCTGGGTATGGCTCCCGCAGATACCTCGTTGCACTGTGTCTTCCAAGGTCCTCCCGGAACTGGTAAGACCGAAGTTGCCCGGGTCTACGGCGAAATTCTACGTGACTTAGGAGTACTGTCTGAGGGCAGGATGCTGGAGGTTTCGGGACCTCGCCTTGGAGAGGTCAGATTTGACGTGACCGACATCTTCCGGAGGGCGAAGGGATCAGTTATTTTCATCGACGAAGCCTACGCGATATCACCGGTCTTTATTCCTGAGTTGATTGCTTGCATGGAAAATAACCGCTCCGACACGGTTGTCATTCTGGCCGGTTACCGGGGTGCGATGGAGAAACTCTTGTCTCAGAACGAGGGATTCCGCTCGAGAATCGGTTCCATAATCGATTTTCCCAATTACACCACTGACGAGCTCCTGGAAATTTTTGATCTTATGGCTGCTCAGCAAAGCTTGAAGCTGACCGAGGAAGCTCGCCACCTGGTACATAATCGGCTTGCGGGTGCCGGAAGGCGGATTGATCAGGGCAATGCTAGGTTCGCACGAAATTTGTTAGCCGATATTCGCAAGCGCCAGCAAGAGCGACTGGACTTATGGGTAACCACCAACACTTCCGATGACTCTGGCGAAGGGGCTGCAAAAGAACCTGAGCTAACCCTGGAACAGGTGCAAACCATTGCAGCGGAAGATGTACCCATGCCCGATAAAGAGCTGATTCCTGCCACCGAGCAATTAGATAGACTCATAGGTCTACAAAACGTAAAAACTGAGATTAAACGCCAACTCGACTTCGTTGAGATTCAAAAACTTCGACGCAAAGTTAAGCTTTCTACTCGCTTCAATCCCATGCACATGGTATTCACCGGGAACCCCGGAACTGGGAAAACCGAAGTTGCGCGGTTAGTCGGAAAAATAGCCCACGAACGTGGCATTTTATCCGTGGGTGATTTTTTTGAGGTTTCGAAGGCACAGCTGATATCCCCGATACCGGGAACCGCGGCCCAACTCGTCAGCCAGGTTTTTGAACAAGCTCGCGGGTCAGTGCTCTTTATCGACGAAGCCTATTCCCTGGGGGATGGGGCAGCAGGCAAAGACGCAGTGGACGCGATGGTGAAGCTGATGGAGGATATGCGCGAGGAAATCATCGTGATTATGGCGGGATACACGGATGAAATGCGGGAATTCCTAGCTGCTAATACCGGATTCCGCTCGCGGGTGCGCACCACGATCAAGTTTCCTGATTATTCGCCTGAGGAGCTCACCAGCATCTTCACCTTCCTCACTGAAGAGGATGGATATACCCTTGATCCTGCAACGCCGGCTAAAGCCGCCAAGATTTTCCGCGCCATGGGATCACGCATAAGCAGCGGTAATGGGCGCTTCGCACGCCAGTTATTGGAAGAAGCGAAGCTCTATCAGGCAGAGCGGCTAAAGAAAATTAGCGACAAGGGACAGTCCCTGAACACGGGTGAGCTTGAGATGCTCCTGCCAGAAGATCTAGTTATGAAGACGGATCAGCTAGCTGCCAAGCAGAGAATAGGATTCACTGGCAAGTAGATTCACCCGAGCTGAGATCTTTAAAGCATTTAAATAACTGCTCAGTTTTAGAAGAATTTATAATCTCTTCTGCTCGAGCTTTCCACAATTCCTTTACCCGCTCAACGCATTTGTAGGGATTTGTTATAGTCGGGCTTGGCTATTACCCGCTCACCGCATTTCTGGAGATTGGAATCGTCATCCTCTATCTTTGTATAGCAACGAACGCAGTGTCTATCAAGGAATCCCGGATCATCCGGATTATTCAGGTTCTCTTCTATATAGGAGAAAGCAAAATCATAGCGGTCACCCTTCTGGGACTGACGACCAATTTCTTCGGGGATAGCCCAAAAATTTGCCAGGCAGTGGTAGCCATCAAAGTATTCTTGAAGCCAGGTAGGAAGTTCCCCGTTTTCTTCAACTTTTTTCCGCTTCGCACAACGCTTAGTACTTCCGTCAAAGAACTGATTGGCCACCGAATTGAAGGAGTTCATAGTATCGCCAGCGAACTCATGACAACGAAAGTCCCCATCACTTTTAAGCATTTCCTTGCCATAAAGAATTTTATAAAAGACAATCGCGAGGTCGCTCATATCCGGATCCCCATTCTGATAACAATAACGTGTATCGCTAGTCAAGATGACGTTATGTTTATCGTCAATTTCTAAGACTTTACTTCCCTCACACTTAATGGGGGTGAGTAGTATTTTTCGCAACCAGTTGCGGTCAGATTCGTCAAGATTACTCATTTTTCTCCCGGTATTTCCGTAAGGTTTCTTCCAATGTTTTAGTGATTTCTTCCCGCAGCTCCGGCGGGGAAAGCACCTCTACAGAACCGGCATACTGCAATGCCCACCACACCATGGCATTTGGTTGGGCTCTCACATGTACTCGGTAGCAGTCACTGCCACCATCGGGCACAACCTGTGCATCTGGGAACCAAGAAAAAGTGCCGTCAAGCCCGCCGGTTACCCTATATATGACGTCAACCGCCTGCCCGCTAAAAAAGTAGGGTCGCTCGTTTACGTACCTAACGAAATCAAAAGCTGAGCTATCGACACTGTCCGCAGCGCCCTCTAAAATCTTGATGTCGCTGATCCTATCGATTACGAAATGAAATATCCGGGTATTTTCGTTCGGGTGCGGATCTTTGCCCGCAAGCAGGTAGTAGTCCCCTCTTTTAAAAACCGTGGTGTAGGGATAGAACTCGTACTTTTTCCCGGATTCTTTCAAAACAGCCTGGTCTCTGAGCCTGCTAGATTCTGATCGCTGTGTTTTTCCCCGTCGAGATCGCTGATTCGGAGAGCAGTATTTCCCTGGAGCCTGGCGCCCCTTTGCCTCTGACCGCAACGCCACGTGGCTATAGGAGAAGCGAATTTTGTGCCCCCCACTTATAGCGCTATCAAGCTCAAGCAGAGTAGCTGGCACCCCTTTGAACATGGGGCGATCTGGGAAAAGTATTTGCCCGCTTTCGAGGTGTTCTGGTTTTACACTCGCCAGAGATGCCAGAAGGCTGCGCAAGTCGGAGACGTCATCCGGGTAAAATCGTGACATCTGCAGCGCATCGGCAAGCACTCGCATTTGGGCAGGGCTAATAATGGCGGTGGCAAACCAGTTGGTGCGTCTTTCCTCTGGGGGCACAGGGCTTTCGCCCTCTATATCAGCGAACTGTTGAACCCGAATTCCGAACGGCAACCGGTTCCCTAAAGATTTGAGGTAATGCAGATATTCGCGCGCGGTTCTCTCCGAGATTTCAGGAGGGTTCCATTCCAGATTCCCGCTGGCGAAGTCTTGGGTCAGGCGGAGCGCCGTCGCTCCCTGATTAGGACTGGTGTTTTCCAGCAAATACTTTAAAATAGCGAGCGCATAACCGCGTTGCGTATGTGCCTGAGACTTTTCCGATTTGCTGTTACCCATAACCCAAGGCTAATTCATTCGCGATAAAACCGGAAGAGTTTTTCCGTATTAGTTGCAAGAATTCCGCGGTCTCCGGCAGCCGATTCCGGGAGCCAATAGAAAAATTAGTTGCTTGGCAGACAGGCGCCTAGGATTGGCGAAGACCTCCTAGCGTCGCTAGATACGACCATAGGCGCACCAACTAACGGCAGTAGCTAGGAAGAAATTTTAAGCAGGACTAAGCTTCCTCGATCAGTTCGGCCGCCTTGGCGGCGAGCTCTGCATCAAATTTCCCGTAAGCCTGATCTAAGGAAGCACCCAAATCTGCCTTATCCAGCAGCTCTGCGCCAGATACGGTCACTACTTGATCCGCAAATTTTGAAAGTTCTGCGTGTGCCGCTACCGCTTTTTGGGCACGTTTTTCCCCTTCGAAAGGAATAGGCATGGTCACCACGGCAGAAACCTGAGCCCCTAGTTCTTTGCCGATTTTGGCTACAAAAGGTGCCGCGCTAGAGCCGGTAAAGCCCCCCAATCCTGCGAGCACTACGACTGCGCTGGCACCGTCAAGTGCTTTGCGAATCTCACCCGCATGCAAGTTGAGGACTTCTTGCCACTTCTCGTCGTCGACCTCGGAGACTCCCTCGATGTCGGGGCTGGCTAACGCAATCTTTTCTTGAGCCTGCGCCTGATCTAAACTGTCTTGCGGCCGATTCACGACAATGGTTTGCACGGAGGTTCCCGTTGCTGCGACTTCCTTCGCAAACTTCTGAGTGAAAACCTCAAGAACCGTGGTGCCCATTCCCCCGGCACCAACAACTGCGGTTACCTTGCCCATGACTCCTCCAAAAAGCTAGCTGCAAATGATGTTTCCTTAGCTTACAAGCTACGGAAATAATACGGCAGATTACTTCCGTTTTACTGTTTCTCACTTACCATTAAGTATTATCCAGTTTCTACCTGCCTTATAGCAGGAAATCTATTATCCCTCACCGTGAAAACCGCGAGCAGCATTAGTTTCCCAGTAAAATACCACCAAGGAGAAAACCATGTTTTACGCGATGAGTGACATACATGGGCACTTGGATGCTTTGGAAGACGCGCTGAAACGTATTCCCGATTTGGAGGCAACCTTAACTGGTGACCCAGAGACAAACAGGCTGATTTTTCTTGGTGATTATGTTGATCAAGGATCCCACAGCCGCGAAGTATTGCAGCGCATTTTCGACCTGCAAACTACCTACCCCGACAATGTGGTGGTCATCAAAGGGAATCATGACGAATGGTTTATCGAGTTCCTGACTACCCGTGACCTCCTGGCGACAACCACCTATATCCCCGAAACCCTACTGAGCTTTTTGGACGGGGCAGACCGCGAAGCGGTAAAAACCGAACTCTCGTCCAGGGATCCCGAGACAGCCCTACAGGTGATCCGCGACCAGATTCACGCCGATTATGCTCAGCTGGTGCGCTGGCTAAAAAACTTGCCGACTTACTGGAAAACCCCAACCCAGGTGTTTGTTCACGCCGGCATTGATGAGGACGCGCAGGAATACTGGGAGCAAGGAACCTCTGAAGACATCATGCTAAACAAATTCCCCGCCACTACCGGCCCGTTCCTGATAGATATTATTGCCGGTCACATCGGTACCTACGCTTTAGCTGGTGACCAAAATTTCCATGACATCTACTTTGACGGTTCCTCGCATTACTTTATCGACGGCACCGTCGAAGTATCCGGTCGCATCCCGGTTCTAACCTATGACCCCACTACCGGCCGCTATGGATCGATCTAGCAGACCCCAAACAGCTCTAATCTAATGTCATCGCATTCGGTGACATTATGAAGCGTCCTGGGTTTTGTTCCTCGGTTTTTCGAGGAGGATTGGGTTATGGCCCAACGTTATTTGCAAGAGTTCAAAGCTTGAGCAGTGTGCCTTGTTAAGGAGCGGTTAAAACAGGACCCGGCATTGTCCATGAGGGTGTCAGTGGTGTGCGCCGGGGCCGGTCCCCGATCGCCACCAGGCCCTCGCCGGCTCCGGACTCGCGCCCGGACCTGGTCCAGCGCAACTTCCGTGCCGATGGCTCGAACCGGCTCTGGGTTGCTGATATTACCTATGTCCGTACCCGTACCGGGTTCGTTTACACGGCGTTTGTCACCGACGTGTTCTCCCGGATGATTGTGGGCTGGTCGACCCGCTCAACCATGCGAACCGAGGCATTGCTATTGGAAGCCTCTTGATCAGGCGATTAGCCAGGCCAAGGGAAACCTTGCCTCCTCTGGTTCACCACAGTGATCGTGGCTCTCAGTACGTCTCCAGCGCTTATGGAAGTTTGCTTGCCGAGCATAGTATCGCCTCGTCCACTGGAACAGTTG
>NZ_JASOMS010000167.1:0-272 GCF_030216865.1 Pauljensenia sp. UMB6358
CCGCTATGCAGACAAAATGTCGGTAGGGCTCATGATGGAGCCCTACCGACACTCGGTCGTTCAATTCGGAAGAGGAAGGGTTAGATGTCCGCTTTCTGTGCCGCCGTCATGCGCTCAACAACCGCGACGCGTTCACGAATAATACGCGTGAGTGCGGCAGAGACATCAGGATGATCGTTCATCCACTGGCGACCGCGTTCAGCCAAGTCGAGCCCATCAACGTAGCCTGCCAAGGCGGTCGGGAACATCAATGTGACGATGTCTTCGGCCAT
>NZ_JASOMS010000168.1:0-272 GCF_030216865.1 Pauljensenia sp. UMB6358
CAGTTGATTGAGATTGCCAAAGAGCTTGAGGCTCGTACTGGTGGCAGCGTGTTTGATGATGCTTCGGGCTTGGGTGAGTCTGAGGAGGTGAGCGAGGAGGCTTTTGATCTTGGACAGATCTAAATTGAAGCTTTCCCAGCTCGCTAAGCATTTGGAGATTCCTGAGGGGATTGTTGCGTCTGATTTTCCGAGGATTGCTCGGCAGGCTGCTAAGTGTGGGATCTTTTTTGATGCGTGGCAGGCGGGGATTGGGTCGCTGATTCTTGGTAGGC
>NZ_JASOMS010000169.1:0-269 GCF_030216865.1 Pauljensenia sp. UMB6358
TTGTATGCCGCACTGAACTTTTGCATAGATTCTGTAAACCAGCTTTCGACTATGAGGACTGGAACAACCACGTGGTATCGCCAAGGACATGCGTTGCGGGGGCTATTCCAGCTGGTCGTCTTCACAGGGGGAAAGCCCCAGGGGAACTGGGACGTTTATACGCTGCCCCAGATGATAGTTCCCGCCTTGGCGATCTTGGCGGGAGTATTGGTGGCTATAAGCATGAAGAGGGCGTGGCCGCTGCTAGGTGCGCATTTCATGGCAGCAGT
>NZ_JASOMS010000170.1:0-269 GCF_030216865.1 Pauljensenia sp. UMB6358
TGATTAGCGTTGGGCTTACCCCGATCCACGTGTGGGGAATGACCGAGGCGGCGGCCACCTGTACCTGTTTGCCCCAGCGGCTTCTTGCCGACCATCCCATTGCGGCCGGGCGCGCATTCCCCTACACGCGGGTGGAAGTGTGCGACGATTCCGGCGAGCCCGTAACCGAACCCGGGGTAGATGGGGAGCTGACAATCAGCGGGCCCAACGTGGTAAGTAGATGGCTACGGCAGGGGCAGATAGTGCTTGAAGAAGCCCCCTTGGCTACC
>NZ_JASOMS010000171.1:0-269 GCF_030216865.1 Pauljensenia sp. UMB6358
ATAGCTTTAGGGCTAGCGTCGACAGAAAGATTCTTGGAGGTAGAGCACTGTTTGGGTGAGGGGTCCATCCCGGATTACCAATCTCAGATAAACTCCGAATTCCAATGAATTATGGTCGGCAGTCAGACTGCGAGTGCTAAGATCCGTAGTCGAAAGGGAAACAGCCCAGACCACCAGCTAAGGTCCCAAAGTTTCAGTTAAGTGGAAAAGGATGTGGGGTTGCACAGACAACTAGGATGTTGGCTTAGAAGCAGCCATCATTCAAAGAG
>NZ_JASOMS010000172.1:0-269 GCF_030216865.1 Pauljensenia sp. UMB6358
GGCGGGTTAGAGACGATCAGGTCGAAGCGACGCCCTCGCACCGCCGAAAACATATCGGATTGCAAAAGCTCAACGGACTCACCGGCCAGCTGCGCCGCCACGCCTGCCGCTCCACGAGCTCGCGGCAAAATATCTACGCCAGTAACCGAATCAGCGTGTGCCGTAGCAGCCAACGCCTGCGCTCCCGATCCGCACCCCAGGTCGAGGACGGTACCGAAGTGTTCCCTGGGCGTCCACGCCAGTAGCGAATTCGTTGCCCCGCCCAAGCC
>NZ_JASOMS010000173.1:0-268 GCF_030216865.1 Pauljensenia sp. UMB6358
GTTGTCAGATGGCGCGGAAGAGTGGTGCATGGCTGTCAGTGTAGACGCTTGACAGCGCGCCGGTTCGATGCGGGCGCCAGGGCTGGAGGTGCTGCCTCAGGCCGAGCCTCGCGTCATCCGCGTGCACGATGCCCAAGATTCAAGCCCCCAAGGTGCACAACCCCCTAGATTTAAGCCCCCAAGGTACACAACCCCCTAAATCTGACCCTTCAGGATGCACAATCCCCTAGATCTAACGCGCCGCATTTCTGCCCCGTTTTCAAAGCTG
>NZ_JASOMS010000174.1:0-268 GCF_030216865.1 Pauljensenia sp. UMB6358
CCGGTAACTTGACGACCTTGTTGTGCTTCGTTACGTTCGAATAGTTCGAATTGCTTTGCAGCGGTCAAATGATCGACAATTGATACGCCTTCTTTTTTAAAGGAATGATACACAGCATAGTTCAATTCAACAAGTGCTCGATCTTTATTAAATGAATTATTTTTAAGTGTATCAAATTCAAACGCATCTGCAACTTTTTCTAGTAAATTGTAACGGTAATCATCAATAAAGTTACGTACGCCAATTTCAGTTACCATATACCAACCGT
>NZ_JASOMS010000175.1:0-268 GCF_030216865.1 Pauljensenia sp. UMB6358
GCACTGGAACCCCTATGCCGCTAACGCCTGGTCAGGCGCCTACGGTATTCCGCAGGCTCTCCCCGGATCGAAAATGGCATCTGCCGGTGCTGACTGGCAGACGAATCCGGCCACGCAGATCACGTGGGGCCTGGGATACATCGCCGGCCGCTACGGAACCCCATGCGGCGCGCTTGGGCATTCCAATTCTGTCGGTTGGTACTGATCCGCGCTCACGCGATACCCTCGTGACGTGAACGAAACAGACGAACGATCCGCGCTGCTGGGA
>NZ_JASOMS010000176.1:0-266 GCF_030216865.1 Pauljensenia sp. UMB6358
GGAAAGGCACTAGCTGAACGGTGGCCAAAAGGCTCTCACTTTGGTGCAGCTACGGAAGACGACATCGTGGTCTCTAATATTCTGGCCGAACGTTTTGGGCTCGAGAAATGGCGTTTTACTAACTCGGGATCCGAGGCAACCATGGATGCAATTCGGATTGCCAGGGCTTATACCGGCCGAGACACGATAATGAAAATATTCGGCTCATACCATGGTCATCATGACGCGGTAATGGTATCGATCGGGGTGGCTTGGGACGATATTGG
>NZ_JASOMS010000017.1:0-5353 GCF_030216865.1 Pauljensenia sp. UMB6358
TTGCGGCGGTGTCCTACTCTCCCACACTCTGTCGGGTGCAGTACCATTGGCGTTTGTGGGCTTAGCTTCCGGGTTCGGAATGTTTCCGGGCGTTTCCCCACTACTATGACCACCGCAAAAATGGTCACTCGCTTGTGTTGTCCACTCCCCCCGCTGGGGGTGTGGGTTGAGTGTGATTCGTATAGTGGTTGTAAGCAGTCTTACTTTTGGTTGCCTTTTTGTGGTTTCGTGTAGTGTCGGCCAATTAGTACCAGTCGGCTCGCGAGCACATTGCTGTGCTTCCACCTCTGGCCTATCAACCCGCTAGTCTGGCGGGGGCCTTCACACCATTACTGGTGTTGGAAACCTCATCTTGGAGCAGGCTTCCCGCTTAGATGCTTTCAGCGGTTATCCCTTCCGAACGTAGCCAACCAGCCGTGCACCTGGCGGTACAACTGGCACACCAGAGGTTCGTCCATCCCGGTCCTCTCGTACTAGGGACGGGCCTCCGCAAGTTTCCTACGCGCACAGAGGATAGGGACCGAACTGTCTCACGACGTTCTGAACCCAGCTCGCGTACCGCTTTAATGGGCGAACAGCCCAACCCTTGGGACCAACTCCAGCCCCAGGATGCGACGAGCCGACATCGAGGTGCCAAACCATGCCGTCGATATGGACTCTTGGGCAAGATCAGCCTGTTATCCCCGGGGTACCTTTTATCCGTTGAGCGACCACGCACCCACGTGCCATGGCCGGATCACTAGTTCCTGCTTTCGCACCTGCTCGACCCGTCGGTCTCACAGTCAAGCTCCCTTGTACACTTGCACTCGCCACCTGATTACCAACCAGGCTGAGGGAACCTTTGAGCGCCTCCGTTACTTTTTGGGAGGCAACCGCCCCAGTTAAACTACCCACCAGGCACTGTCCCCAACCCGGATTACGGGCCGAGGTTAGATGACCGCGTGAACCAGAATGGTATTTCAACGACGACTCGACAAGAGCTGGCGCCCCTGCTTCACAGTCTCCCACCTATCCTACACAAGTCCAAGCGAACACCAATACCAAGCTATAGTAAAGGTCCCGGGGTCTTTCCGTCCTTCTGCGCGTAACGAGCATCTTTACTCGTAATGCAATTTCACCGAGTTCATGGTCGAGACAGCGGAGAAGTCGTTACGCCATTCGTGCAGGTCGGAACTTACCCGACAAGGAATTTCGCTACCTTAGGATGGTTATAGTTACCACCGCCGTTTACTGGGGCTTAAATTCAAGCCTTCACCACCCGAGGGTGGTTGAGCCTTCCTCTTAACCTTCCAGCACCGGGCAGGCGTCAGTGCGTATACATCGTCTTACGACTTCGCACGCACCTGTGTTTTTGATAAACAGTCGCTTCTCCCTATTCTCTGCGACCCCACAACGCACACACCCAGAAAAAAGGGGGGACGTCACAGGGTCCTCCTTATCCCGAAGTTACGGAGGAATTTTGCCGAGTTCCTTAACCATGATTCACTCGAACGCCTCGGTATACTCTACCTGACCACCTGAGTCGGTTTAGGGTACGGGCGCGTCATGCCCTCACGTCGAGGCTTTTCTTGACAGCTTAGGATCACCACCAGACACCCCAAAAGGGCACCCCCATCAGTCCTCACCCTACATGCCTACCGGATTTACCTGGCAGACGGGCCACAACCTTAGACACACACAACCATCGGTGCGCGGCAGCTACCTTCCTGTGTCACCCCTGTTAACACGCTTACCTACAACAATCAGGATCCCACAACACCCAAGCTGATCAAACCCGAAGGAATGAACAGTCCAGATGCGGGTGGTTAGCATAAAAGCTTCAGTATTTGGCGGTCACAACGCGGTACCAGAATATCAACTGGTTGTCCATCGACTACGCCTGTCGGCCTCGCCTTAGGACCCGACTAACCCAGGGCGGATAAACCTAGCCCTGGAACCCTTAGTCAATCGGCGGACGGGATTCTCACCCGCCATTCGTTACTCATGCCTGCATTCTCACTCCCACACGCTCCACCAACCGTTCCCAGCAGGCTTCACCGCACGCAGGACGCTCCCCTACCCACCCACACAACCTTAGGCAGGTCCCCTGCCCAGGCTCTTTCATGTGTGAGTGCCACAGCTTCGGCGGTACGCTTAAGCCCCGCTACATTGTCGGCGCGAAACCACTTGACCAGTGAGCTATTACGCACTCTTTCAAGGATGGCTGCTTCTAAGCCAACCTCCTGGTTGTCACCGCGATCTCACATCCTTTCCCACTTAGCGCACACTTAGGGGCCTTAGCTGATGATCTGGGCTGTTTCCCTCTCGACTACGAAGCTTATCCCCCGCAGTCTCACTGCCATGCTCAACCTAATGGCATTCGGAGTTTGGCTGACGTCAGTAACCCATAGGGCCCATCGGCCATCCAGTAGCTCTACCTCCACCAGGCAACACACAACGCTGCACCTAAATGCATTTCGGGGAGAACCAGCTATCACGGAGTTTGATTGGCCTTTCACCCCTACCCACAGCTCATCCCCCAGGTTTTCAACCCTGGTGGGTTCGGTCCTCCACACAGTCTTACCTCTGCTTCAACCTGGCCATGGGTAGATCACCCCGCTTCGGGTCCAGAACACGCGACACACGCCATATTTCAGACTCGCTTTCGCTACGCATACCCCACACGGGTTAAGCACGCCACGTATCACTGACTCGCAGGCTCATTCTTCAAAAGGCACGCCATCACCCCACAAGGCTCTGACGGCTTAAAGGCACACGGTTTCAGGTACTATTTCACTCCCCTCCCGGGGTACTTTTCACCATTCCCTCACGGTACTATGCACTATCGGTCATCAAGAAGTATTTAGGCTTACCAGGTGGTCCTGGCAGATTCACACGAGATTTCACGAGTCCCGCACTACTCGGGCACCTATCCCACCTACGCATGCAACAGTCCATCTACACGACTATCACGCACTCCGGTCCGCTATCCCACACGGTTCAACTACCATCACACACGCAAGCCCCTCCCCGGCAGAGAAGAGACGAACAAGCCCCACAACACCGCACACGCAACCCCCGCCGAGTATCACACGCACACGGTTTAGCCTCCTCCGCTTTCGCTCGCCACTACTCACGGAATATCTTTTCCTACGGGTACTAAGATGTTTCACTTCCCCGCGTTCCCCCCACCACCCTATACACGTTCAGATGATGGTAACCAAGCACAACCCTGGTTAGGTTCCCCCATTCGGACACCCTCGGATCAAAGCTCGCTCGCCAACTCCCCGAGGCATATCGCAGGCCGCAACGTCCTTCATCAGCTCTTGATGCCAAGGCATCCACCGAATGCCCAACAAAACTAAACAAAACCACACAACAAGAAAATAAAGATGCTCACAACCACTATACAAATCACAAACAACCCACCACACACACCACCACCCCCCAAACACCCCATAAAAAGAGTGCAACAAAAAAGAGAGGCGGCAACATGCGAGCCAAAACGCTCAAACGGTGTTGAACGTGAACCCGACAGCGTGTCTGCTTCCATGGAGCTTGCACCCCTGTTTTCCACTAAAAAACACCCACGCACCCACACCCACCAAGAAAAACCCTCGGTGAACACATGCGAGCACAAGAAACACACACCACACACACTCACGTGCCATGATGCGCATCCCCAAAAACGGGCTCCCTAGAAAGGAGGTGATCCAGCCGCACCTTCCGGTACGGCTACCTTGTTACGACTTCGTCCCAATCGCCAATCCCACCTTCGACCACTCCCCCCGGAAAACCGGTTAGGCCATGAGCTTCGGGTGTTACCAACTTTCGTGACGTGACGGGCGGTGTGTACAAGGCCCGAGAACGTATTCACCGCAGCGTTGCTGATCTGCGATTACTAGCGACTCCACCTTCATGGGGTCGAGTTGCAGACCCCAATCCGAACTGAGACTGGCTTTAAGTGATTCGCTCCACCTTACGATATCGCAACACTCTGTACCAACCATTGTAGCATGCGTGAAGCCCAAGACATAAGGGGCATGATGATTTGACGTCATCCCCACCTTCCTCCGAGTTAACCCCGGCAGTCCCCCACGAGTCCCCACCATAACGTGCTGGCAACATAGGGCAAGGGTTGCGCTCGTTGCGGGACTTAACCCAACATCTCACGACACGAGCTGACGACAACCATGCACCACCTGCACACCCCCAACCAAATGCCACCACATCTCTGCAGCGTCAGGGTGCATGTCAAGCCTTGGTAAGGTTCTTCGCGTTGCATCGAATTAATCCGCATGCTCCGCCGCTTGTGCGGGCCCCCGTCAATTCCTTTGAGTTTTAGCCTTGCGACCGTACTCCCCAGGCGGGGCACTTAAAGCGTTAGCTACGGCGCAGAAACCACGGGTGGCCCCCACACCTAGTGCCCAACGTTTACAGCGTGGACTACCAGGGTATCTAATCCTGTTCGCTCCCCACGCTTTCGCTCCTCAGCGTCAGTAACGGCCCAGAGACCCGCCTTCGCCACCGGTGTTCCTCCTGATATCTGCGCATTCCACCGCTACACCAGGAATTCCAGTCTCCCCTACCGCACTCAAGTCAACCCGTACCCACCGCACGCCCCCAGTTAAGCCAGAGGATTTCACGGCAGACGCGGCCAACCGCCTACAAGCCCTTTACGCCCAATAATTCCGGACAACGCTCGCGCCCTACGTATTACCGCGGCTGCTGGCACGTAGTTAGCCGGCGCTTCTTTACCCACTACCCTCACCACAACCCAAAGCTGCGGCTTGACCATGAGCGAAAAAGGTTTACAACCCGAAGGCCTTCATCCCTCACGCGGCGTCGCTGCATCAGGCTTGCGCCCATTGTGCAAAATTCCCCACTGCTGCCTCCCGTAGGAGTCTGGGCCGTATCTCAGTCCCAATGTGACCGGTCACCCTCTCAGGCCGGTTACCCGTCAAAGCCTTGGTAGGCCATCACCCCACCAACAAGCTGATAGGCCGCGAGCCCATCCCCCACCAGAAAAACCTTTCCACCCACCAACATGCGCCAATGAGTGAATATCCAGTATTAGCAGCCGTTTCCGACCGTTATCCCAAAGAAGAGGGCAGGTTACTCACGTGTTACTCACCCGTTCGCCACTAATCCACCCCAACAAAGCTGGAGCATCATCGTTCGACTTGCATGTGTTAAGCACGCCGCCAGCGTTCGTCCTGAGCCAGGATCAAACTCTCCGAACAAAAACATATCCAGAAAAAACCAACCACCAAAACGCGGCCAGCCAATCCCAACAATAAAAACAAACTCAAAAACAAAAAACAGGCATAAAAACAAACACACTATCGAGTTCACAAACAACACCCACACACCC
>NZ_JASOMS010000177.1:0-266 GCF_030216865.1 Pauljensenia sp. UMB6358
GTTTACTGACGAGGAATGGGAAAGCAGGTACGGCTATGTGATAATGGCCGACGGCCCATTCAAACCAGCCTGGGATGCGGGAATGTGGAAGGCTAAAGAGGTCGGTTTTACCTACAGTGACGCTCTATTAGCGAAACTCGATAAGCTTATTCCCCCTTTGGATGACCCAGACGCTGACGGAATCGACGACATAATGCGGCAGACAATTGATCTGATGAAAGAAATCAAGAAAAAGGCCTAAGCCCACACCACATAATTCTAGTTTT
>NZ_JASOMS010000178.1:0-266 GCF_030216865.1 Pauljensenia sp. UMB6358
GGCCCATTGCCGATGCAATGCCTGCTGTGAACCCTCCGGCACCGCCGGTGTTCTCTTGTAAGGAAACTACTTCTGCCCCACTAGCTTTAGCTACTTGCAGCGAATTGTCTGTGCTGGCGTTGTCTACTACCACTATGTGCTGCAATGGAACAGTTTGCTTCTGCAGTGCAGCGAGGCATTTACCTAACAAGACTTCGCGATTGTAAGCAACAACAACCGCAGCTACTTTTCGCATACCATCGACCTTGCCGCTCCGTGGACCTTTT
>NZ_JASOMS010000179.1:0-266 GCF_030216865.1 Pauljensenia sp. UMB6358
CTGCACCAACCGAAAAATCGCCCTCGTCCGTTACTCCAGGTAGTCTCGCACTCATTTTGCGCTCGCCAGTAACGAGTAGGCAGGATTTACGATACGCAGATGGTCGCGGTCTTCACTGACCATTCCTTCCAAAACCATGTGCGCTCCCGGCGCAATGCCAGGAATGTCATCTCGGCCCATCCAAACGAGTTCAATCGTGCCGGTGCCATCTGACAAGGTTGCCGAGAGGTCAATGGCTCCCGGCCGAGTGGGATAGGTGACGGATG
>NZ_JASOMS010000180.1:0-266 GCF_030216865.1 Pauljensenia sp. UMB6358
TCATGTCCGACTCTTTGCTACCCCATGGACTGTAGCCCGCCAGGCTCCTCTGTCCATGGAATTCTCCAGGCAAGAATACTGGAGTGGGTTGCCATTTCCTTCTCCAGGGGATCTTCCTGACCCAGCGATTGAACCTGGGTCTCCTGCATTGCAGGCAGATTCTTTACCATCTGAGCCACCAGGGAAGCCATATATATATGGCTATATATATACACACACATATTCTAAATATAAGTCTTTTGTCAGATATGTGGTTTACAAATATT
>NZ_JASOMS010000181.1:0-265 GCF_030216865.1 Pauljensenia sp. UMB6358
AACTCTGGCCAGGGTGCCCCCAAAAATGCTAGTGCTTATTGCACTTCTCGGTTCTTAGCTCAAGATTGCGCATGCGCGCGTGTAGATCCTCAGCTGCGATAGCCTGCTCGCGCCGATAATCCCCAACCTGATGCCCCAGGCTCTTCACCTGATCAAGTAGGAGATCGAACCGGCGATCTTGCTCCTTTTGCATGCGCTCAATACGATTAACCGCATCACGCAAAGATGAGCCGTGATTGGTCTCCAACTGCTCTCGGGTCTCGCA
>NZ_JASOMS010000182.1:0-265 GCF_030216865.1 Pauljensenia sp. UMB6358
ATGATATTTCCAAAAGGATGTTAGGAGGAGTAGCATACAATTGGAAAAATAAGGACAATTCTCCTTTAGCTGAAAGTAAGCATAAAGGTATTCTAAGTAAGAATAATGAATATATAGCTTTACACACAGATGAAAAAGGTAATGAATTAACTTCAAATCTCGAAAAAGTATTAATTAGTGGCAACAAATCAAATACCCGAGGTGGAGGTATTGGTAGCAATGGTACTGTTACTATAGGTACAGAAGGAACGACAAGTGTGTCGGT
>NZ_JASOMS010000183.1:0-265 GCF_030216865.1 Pauljensenia sp. UMB6358
CTGCGTGACACGAACTTGATTTTAAAGAAGTCGCCACGTTTGTAGGCTTCGCTATACTCTAAAATTTGTCCTGTACTTTCTAACTGTGTTGTTTTTACTTGGAAGACGGTCGGGAAGTTTGTGTCAATGTCCAGTAATGTTGCAACAGCTTCTGGTGTCGGGAAGATTATTTCATTTGTTTCTTCAAAATGCTCGTCATTCATGTGAATATGATAGTCTTGTTTGAAGCGGTTGTAGATAGAGCTGTAATATTCAAGATTTGGAT
>NZ_JASOMS010000184.1:0-264 GCF_030216865.1 Pauljensenia sp. UMB6358
GCGTACTGCTGCGGCTACTGCGCGGCGGCGGCGGTCCATGATTACGCACATTTCGCGCGGTGATTCCACCTGGATTATGGGCAGTGCGCCTGCTTCTTCGTTGGCTCCGACAGATATGAAAGAGCGCCCTAGGATTAGTCGATCTCGGTTGGATAGGCATAGGTCGGAGTCCATGTTGTTGGCGTCCCAGCCTTCTTGCAGGTTTTTTGAGGCGGTTTCTTCTCCTGGCATGAACAAGGAGCGCACGTCTTGGCGGTGTTCGAT
>NZ_JASOMS010000185.1:0-264 GCF_030216865.1 Pauljensenia sp. UMB6358
TTGTCCATTTCTTAAAGCTAGAATCGTCGGCTTTCCTTCCACGTCAAAGCCCAGAGGAACTTTACCAGACGTCCCCAAAGTAATGATTTGTCCTCTGTAGTCGCTTGAAAAATGGTAAGTGACTGTTTCAACAAATGTCGCTGTATTATCAGAATGAATCTGTAAATTGCCTTTATAGGATTCAATATCATAACTCACCGCCAAGACTCGTTGACTGAAGAACAAACATGAGAAAAAAATTATGATACTCCAAAAAAACTTTTT
>NZ_JASOMS010000186.1:0-263 GCF_030216865.1 Pauljensenia sp. UMB6358
TTGCCGAGCATAGTATCGCCTCGTCCACTGGAACAGTTGGAGACTCTTACGATAACGCTCTAGCAGAAACAATCAACAGGCTATACAAAACCGAGCTGATCTACTCCCAGACCTGAGCAGGAGTGACGGAGGTCGAGTTCGCGACAATAAACTGGGTCCACTGATGGAACACCACTAGGCTCCACAAAGCTCTTGAGCACCACACCCCAACCAAGATCATCACAACTTATAACCAGACCCACGCCAGACAACTGGCACCCAAT
>NZ_JASOMS010000018.1:0-2740 GCF_030216865.1 Pauljensenia sp. UMB6358
AAGCAGTTGATATGGTGCCTTAGGAACGCGCGATCCTCGCCGATGACGAGCATCGAGATGGTGTCGAAGCGGACCGGCACGTTGACGAGCTCGGGGTTGTCGCGGTTGGCGTCGAGCCACCTGGTCGCGCTCACCTCCATGCGCTCGCGCGAGGCCTCGGTCGCGTCCGAGGGCATCCCCTTGGTGACGTCGACGCTGGCCTTCACGTCGCAGATGACCACGGTCCCGTCGTCGAGGGCCGCGATGTCGACGGCGCCGCCGTCCTCCGACACCCACTCCGTGTCGAGCACCTCGTAGCCGCATCGCTCGAGGAACCTCTCCGCCGCCCTGATCGCCTTCTGCTTGAGTTCGGACATGGTAGACCTCCTTAGTCTCGGCGGTTCGCCCCTTTGGCCTTCCGCCTTGCGATGCGTGAAGGCGCGCGGGTTCCGCCGTAGGCGCAAGGGGGAAAGGCGAAGGAGGGCTTGGTTAGAGAATCTCCCTCCGGTGTTGTCGGAAAAGTTTTCGAGGTCTTGGCAATCAAACTCACCGCCGAAAAGTTTCCCGGGAACATCGCCGGCCCTTGCGCCGGAGGCGGGTTCCGCGCGTCAATGCGCGTCCAAGGGGGGAGGCGAAGGGGGCACCGAAGACGAGGAGGCTCCTGCCCGACCTTGCGGATGGCGCGGCAGTGCGGGACAGGTTCGGAAGCGTTGCGGCGTGCTGCTCGGGACGGTGCAACGGGGAGGAAGGTGGTGCCGACATGGCGCCGGCGGCGGGTCTGCGGTGCGGCTGTGACGGGTGGCGCCGGGGCCACCAAGGGGATGTACGCGATGCCGGGTTCCCGCAGCGTATGGGGGGCGATCGCGGCAGGACCGGCAGCCGAGTCGTTAGCACCCGGCTAATGTCGTCAACGCGGGACGATGGTAGAATACCTGATATTGCATTTAGCAGTTCGCGCGAAGGAGCGCCCATGGACTACACCGACATGCTCAAGGACGGCGCGTCGCCCACCGAGCTGAGGCAGTACCTCGCGGACGGCGGCACGGTGGCCGTCACCATCAGGATTCCGGCGAACCTTCGAGACTCGGCCAAGCAGGCGGCCGTCCTGCGCGGAACCAGCTTCAGCGCCCTCATCCGAGAGTGCATGATCGACGAGCTCATCAAGGAGGGGCGATAGCCGGTGGAGTTCGTCGATAGAGACATATTCGGCGGAGGCTTCATCGAGCGCTGCTACCCTGCTCGCATCCTCAATACCCTGCTTTGTGATCGTACAACCGGCCGAAACATCATTTGGGCCGACAACGAGCACGAGGCCCTGGGTGATGGATACGCCGGCAGCGACGAGATCGGCGCCGGCTGCGACCCCAATTTCGTGAAGGCCGATTCGGCAGAGCTAGCCAAGGAGGGCAAGCTCGCCGAGTTCGTGGAGGAAACGTTCGGCGGGAAGCTAGAGGGCTAACGATATGGATCTGACCCTTTAGCCCCAGTACCAGCATTTGAGAAGACGAAGGACCGCAATGTCAAAGCTCAACATCGACCAGAAGACGATAAACGACCTCTTCGCCAGCAAGAAGTCCGACTTCCTCATCCCCGACTACCAGCGCCCCTACGCCTGGACCGAGGACGAGTGCAACACGCTGTGGGACGACATCTTCACCTTCGCCTTCCCCAACGACGATTGCGACGCCTTCGACAGCGCCAACGACGAGTATTTCCTCGGCCCGATCGTCACCTTCAAGAACGCCGACGGCAAGCTGGAGATCATCGACGGCCAGCAGCGACTCACCACCATCATGCTCCTGCTCCGGGCGTTCTACTCGAAGTTCGAGTTCATGAAGGACAAGCAGTCCGTCAGCACCCGGGACACGATCGCGAGGTGCATCTGGAAGACCGACGAGTTCGGCGACCCCGACAAGGACAGGCTGAAGATCGACTCCGAGGTGGCGTCGGACGACGACAAGGAGGAGTTCCTCGAGATCCTGAAGTCCGGCAGGACCGGCGCCGGCCACCAGAGCAAGTACGCTGCAACGTTCTCGTTCTTCGAGGACAAGATCGCCCGTCTCGTGAACGAGTACCCGTCCTACACCGCTTACCTCGCGACCCGCATCCTCAACAACGTCATCCTCCTGCCGATCGAGGCGGAGTCGCAGGACAGCGCCCTGAGGATCTTCTCGACGCTGAACGACCGAGGTCTGCCGCTCTCGGACGCCGACATCTTCAAGTCGCAGTTCTACAAGCAATTCTCCGACGCTGGCCGCAAGAACGAGTTCATCTCGCGCTGGAAGGTGCTGGAGGAGAAGTGCGCCGCGATCTTCAAGCCCATGCGCGGAACCCCGATGGACGAGCTGTTCACGCGCTACATGTACTTCGAGAGGGCGCGCCAGGGCAACAGGAACACGACAACGGAGGCCCTGAGGGACTTCTACGAGAAGAACGCCTACGAGCTGCTCAAGCGGGACGAGACGTTCGACAACCTCGAGCAGCTCGCCGGCTTCTGGGAGAGGGTCGACAAGCAGGACGGCTTCTCCGAGCGCGTGCTGAAGAGGTTGTTCGTGCTCGGGTACGCGCCCAACGGCATGTGGACCTACCTCGTGTCGGTTTACTTCATGAGCAACAAGGACGATCAGGGCGAGCTCGACGAGGGCGAATTCTTCTCGTTCCTCTCGCTAATCACGGCGTTCATCTGGGCGTACGCAATCGAGAGGCCTGGCGTGAACGCGCTGAGGACACCCGTCTACCCCGAGATGATCAACATCGTCAA
>NZ_JASOMS010000187.1:0-263 GCF_030216865.1 Pauljensenia sp. UMB6358
GCAAACCCTTTAGCGACTCCTGCCACCCCATCAGCTAAATTACCCACTACAGGTAGCAGACTATCCCCGGTGCTAATGGCAGCATCTTTAATCTGATTCCACGCCATTTTCGACCGGGCCCCGACCGTCTCATACCTGCGCGCGACTTCCTCCGCGAGTGCTTTGTTCTCGTCAAAAGCGCTTTGCCCGTCGCGCATGGCTTTGGAGAATACGTCGGAAGCGGAGGCGGCGCGGCGTAGAGCATCGCCTACGCGTAGGTCGGT
>NZ_JASOMS010000188.1:0-263 GCF_030216865.1 Pauljensenia sp. UMB6358
TGGAAACCATCAGCAGCGGCTCAATTGAAATCGACGGTCGCCCGCTCCCCCAAGAAGGTAAGGAATTGGCGGCACTGCGCGCCGAAATTGGCATGGTCTTCCAATCCTTCAACCTGTTCGAACACAAAACGGCGCTGGACAACATCACCCTTGCTCCCATCAAAGTGCGCCACGAAAAACCTGCCGACGCCCGCGAAAACGCGCGAAAGCTATTGCAGCGCGTCGGGCTCGGCGACAAAGCAGATTCATTCCCTGCGCAACTA
>NZ_JASOMS010000189.1:0-263 GCF_030216865.1 Pauljensenia sp. UMB6358
TTCTAAATGAAGATAGATGACATTTCTACCTTTAGCAATTCCGTAATACTCTTTATTTGGCTCGGCATAGTGTGACTTGACGTATTCTTCAACTGGTTTCAAATCTTCAGCACTTGCTTTAGAGCGTTCTTTGTTGGCACCATAAGTCTGATTAGCACTATAGCCAAGAAAGGCTGGCAACCCTAGGGCGCGGACAACATAATAATTGGAGAAGCCGCGTGTCAATAATTCTGGACGATCAATTTCTGCCAAAAAGAGGTTGG
>NZ_JASOMS010000190.1:0-263 GCF_030216865.1 Pauljensenia sp. UMB6358
TCGATGAAGGTAATGATCTGCCCGTCAGCAGACTTCACTTCAGCCAACACTGCCTTGAAGCGTTCCTCAAATTCGCCGCGGTACTTGGCCCCCGCCAGCATTGCCGAAATGTCCAGGCTAATCAGGCGCTTGTCGCGAAGAGATTCCGGCACGTCGCCCGCGACGATTCGCTGGGCTAGCCCCTCCACTACCGCAGTCTTGCCAACGCCGGGTTCACCGATCAACACCGGGTTGTTCTTGGTGCGCCTAGAAAGAACCTGTAC
>NZ_JASOMS010000191.1:0-262 GCF_030216865.1 Pauljensenia sp. UMB6358
ATGTGCATCATGCGGTCGAGTGTGACGGTGTTGTGGACTGCTCACCGCTCGAAGACGTCTGGTGAGACGTTTAAGTCGATGCAGGGCATTGTGAATAGGCCGCAGTTGCGCCGGTTTGTCGCGTCGATTAGGCGTGCGAATGGTCAGGAAGCTATTGAGTTTGTGAATGGTTCGCGCGTGTTGTTTGGTGCGCGCGAGCAGGGGTTTGGCCGCGGGTTCGCTGAGGTGGACATTGAGGTGTATGACGAGGCTCAGATTCTGA
>NZ_JASOMS010000192.1:0-261 GCF_030216865.1 Pauljensenia sp. UMB6358
GTGGGACCCTGACGAGGAGTCCTCAGTATCGGTAAGCCTGCAAACCGTTGTCCCGGCTGGGGAAGCCCCGAATATCAAGTGCGGCCCACAAGGCGGCTGGCGTGGCGGGGATGCCACACTCACCACTAATGACCGATTCAATTTCATGGTAGCTACCGCCGACCCAATAACAATGGCCTAACAGACTGGCTGTAATACATACCCACCCCGCTCGGGTGGGCTTTTTTATACCCAAAACCCAAAGAATGTGAGGAGCCCATA
>NZ_JASOMS010000193.1:0-261 GCF_030216865.1 Pauljensenia sp. UMB6358
TCAGAGATGAGCTTGCTAATAACCGCCCTATCAAAACTGCCAGTGCCAGCCTTGAGCTTATCCACCGTCAAGTCCGCGACGATCTCGGCCCCCACATCAGTTTTCACCCACGCAGTGCCATCATGAACCCATTGCCCAATAATCTTGCCAACCAAGGACGAGTCGGTGTACTGCCACCACACATCCCCCGCATGACCAGCACCAGAGGGGGTAGTGGTTGACCGCGTAATCTTGCTTTTACCATCGGCAGCGGTTTGCGCG
>NZ_JASOMS010000194.1:0-261 GCF_030216865.1 Pauljensenia sp. UMB6358
TCGGAGTACCAGTTGCCCAGCACCTGCAACGCCGCGCACACGGCCAGAACCGGCTTGCCCGCCTCGATGGCTCGCTTCAACCCGTTGTCGCCAGCTAGATGCCTAGAGGCAATAGTCTGGGCAATGTCTTCGCCCCCGCCCAAGGTGTAAATGTCTAGTTCGGAGGGGATGGCTTCGGATACGCCCACGTGGACGACCTCGGCAGGGATACCCCGCCAGTTCGCCCTCTGGGCCAGCACCACGGCGTTACCGGAATCCCCG
>NZ_JASOMS010000195.1:0-260 GCF_030216865.1 Pauljensenia sp. UMB6358
TTTTCGTCAGAGTTTGGATCAACCAGCCTTAGGAATACCTCTGGGTTGGGAATGTTGGGTGAAGCGAAGATGAAGTGTGGTGGTCTGTGGCGGTGTTGAAGGATTGTCACGGTTTGGTAGTAGAACGGGGCGCGGCTGTTCTTGCCTGAGAGTTTGTGTGATTCGTCGAAAAAGACGTACTCGAATTCGATTGCAGGTTTGCCGATCAGAAGGTAAAGCAAGCGTTCTGGGGTGAGCACGAAGATGAAGTTGTGATCGCC
>NZ_JASOMS010000196.1:0-259 GCF_030216865.1 Pauljensenia sp. UMB6358
TCGCGCCGGAGGAGTTCGACCAATTGTCTCCCCTTTTCAATGGCGCATCGACGACCGGAAACATCGTCATCGAGGTCCCGACCGATGGGATCGAGCAAGGCACTCTCGCTGTCCAGGCGGAACTGCTTGCGGATAAGAAGTTCTTCGCCGTCAAGTAGTCGAGTCGATTCCACTGTACATCGGGGCCGTTGGAGCATCACTGCATCGACGGCCCCGCTGGCTTATCACGCACCGACGAACGCCCTCGCGACCTCGAGGA
>NZ_JASOMS010000019.1:0-1457 GCF_030216865.1 Pauljensenia sp. UMB6358
AAGATCATCACAACTTATAACCAGACCCACGCCAGACAACTGGCACCCAATTTAAGAAGCAGAACAAAACCCAAGACGCTTCACGACTCAGGTTTGATCGTTTCCACGCCCTCGGATAAGTCTTTAGCTGCAAAGACGGCAAAAACTCAGCTATTTCGGTAACTTCCCAACCACACGGGCAGGAGGTGTTTTAGGATTCTACCTGCCGGTTCTAAGTCCGGGTGGCTCCCTGGGGGCATTAGTGCAAACATCTTCCGGATTTGAATGCCGACTATTAAAGTGAAGTTATGAACGATTTATTTGATCTTGACTGTTTTTTACTAGACCCCAAACTTCCTAAAAAAGCGAGTGAAGATCACGTCCGCACGTGGCTTGAATACAAAGCAGGAGGAGGGGTAGAGGATCCTGATGCCTCTGATGGAGCTCGCTATTTTTATAAAGAGCTGTGGGGAGAGCGTCTAGATATTACTGTTCGTGAATGCCCTAACGCATTTAGTCGGGAACCATCTAAATATGTCCAGGGGGATTGGATGTGCTCGGTCTGGACCACACTGAAATACGGGCTTCAAATAGCCTATGGATGCAAGGGGAAAGATTTTCTGTGGTGGCAAAAACCTTTTATTGAGAATACCTTCGATGGATCGAGCGCCACTCCCGGAACCTATAAAGGAATATTGAAGCACTTTGACGAATTCGGCAAAGTGTTCAAAGATGAAACTGTGCAAGAATTTATTCGCGCTGCATACACTCCTGCGAATCTGATTATTGTGCCCGACGGGTTTAACGGAGCGAGATACAATCCCACCGAGGATTACTGGGATCTAACTTTAAAGAAGTACTACCAAGATAAAGAGCCTCTTGAATCTCGATCTGGAGGATATGACGTGGCTACGCCTTTTCGGAAGCTCCTTAAGAAAAATCAGGAACAAGGCGATCCGCTGTGTCTTTCTCCTTGGATAAATGAACAAGGCGATCCGATTCTTTTGCCAGATTCTCCTAAGGATAATAAAGCCAATTGGCGTAGTGCTATGGCAGAAATGACTAGGCGCATTAATCTCCGGCGTGAGTTAATGACTCAATATATAGAGCAGCTATAAAATGAGTAACCGCTAAGAATTGTTAACCGCTTTCTTACTAGGTTAAATACCCCGCCTAACGAACTGGTCTAGCAATGCCTAATGGCGCGCTATGTCATCAAATACTCCTCGCAGTTTCGCAAACAAGTGACCGGATCCCACTCAGATCTCTTGTAGAGTCTGAACTACTTATTTGCATCCCTAAAAAACAGGGAAAGCTGCCGTCTAGACACAGTTGCCAGTACAATAGAAACCGTCTGGTGTGTTTTGTTCATTTTCTAAGGTGCGGGGGAGAAGCGTAATGCGGCTCTTCGTACTTGAGCGTGGGTGTGGGGTGATGCGCAGGAACGACTCACCGACAAGCAGCGACAACGGCTTGAA